>NZ_JANPCM010000074.1:0-4335 GCF_031430955.1 Ferruginibacter sp. | reverse complement strand
ATTTATCCTGAAATTTTAAACCTACATTTTCAAATATTAATTGCTTAAGCGTAAGTTTTAATTCTGCTGTATCCTTATTTTTTGTTGTTGATTTATTTCCTGTAAATGCATCTACAATAAACTGGTAATTAAAATTGCAATGGGTACCAGGGTAAAATAAAATGCTGTTGTACCATCGTACAAATCAAAAATAAACCCTGTAATTAATGATCCGCAGCTGCCTCCAATTGCTGAAAAAACAATAATAAGACCAGACATTAATGCATGTTTTGATTTGGGTAGCGAACTTAAAATAGCAGAATTAATGGAAGGATAAATTGGAGCTAGAAATAAACCAATGAGTGGAAAAATATAAGCTGCCAATGGTGCATCAAACCATCCTGTTGCTGCACTTACATTTACATTTTTTGCCAAAGGCATTGCAATTAATACCATAGCTGCAGCTAAAAGCAGGCAACTTATTAAAACATAAAACCAGGGAATTTTTTTAAGTACCACCCCTGCTAAAAAACGGCCTAATGCATAAGAGCCTGCTAAAATACTGCCCATCTGTATACTGAGCGCATTAGGAAGCTGTAATACTTTTTGATTAAATGTGGGCAAAAAATTTTGAATACTCTGTTCAACCAATACATAAAAAAATGCAGCGCAAAGAAAAGCTACTATTATAGGCTTGGCCATTAAAGTAAACATTTCAAAAAAGTTAGCTGATCCTTCAGTTTCATTTTTCTGCACACCTGATTCATCTAAATTTGAGGTTAACAGTAACAGGAAAGCTACAATAGAAATACCGCCAATTAAATAATATGATTTAAGCCAGGCGGTTGATTCAGGATGTGCATCATCAATAAAATAACTGAAAATAAAATACAAAGCAAAGTTGCCTACCGTAAAAAAAGATTCTATAAAATTCATAAATCTGATATGCTCTTTGGAATCTTTTGTTATTATTCCGATAGTACTGTACACCGACATTTTAATTAAAGCAAAGCTTGCTCCTACAATTACAAACAATAATTTTATTGCCAAAAAACTGGGTACGTTAGGAATAACGAAACAAGTTGCAGATACCACACCCAAAGCAATAAGCATAGCTCTTTTATAACCTAACCTTACAATAAAAGATGCTACTAAAAAAGACATGATGGCAATACTCAGATCTTTGCAGGGATCAATCCATGATGCTGCTTTACTGTTTACACCAAAGTTATTTTGCACCTGGGTTATAGCAATACCCGAACTATTCAGCAATATGGCAAAAACAAAATAATTAAAGAAAAGCGAAATCTTAATTTTCAAATTCGTCATACAGCAAGCTTAAGATAAATAATAAAAAAGGAGTTAACAAAAGGGAAGATAATAATTATTATTCGCTTTCTGTCTATAACGATCCCCCTTGTACCAAAACAGAATCAACAGTAACCTCCTGCATAAAAGTACTGCCCGATAAACAATCTGTCATTCTTTTAAATGCCAGCTTGCCTAATTTATAGCCACTCGTTTCTATAAATGTAATTTTAGGATTGTACATGGTAGGTATCAACCCGTTGCTGATAGATATTATTCCTACATCTTCAGGCACCCTCAAACCCTTTTCATGTACTGCCTGCATAACACCAATAAGTATTAGGTCGCCCATGCAAAAAATAGCATCCGGCTTTTTTATATTTTCAAATGCAGCTAAGGTAAATGCTTTTGCTTCGGCTATAGTTAATGGAAACTGATTATCAATTACTGCATCTTTTGCTTTACTTTTAAATGTTTCATTAAATGCTGCAAATCTTTTTTGAGAGATGGTTAATTTAGGATGACCGAAAAGTGCCAGCACCTGTTTCTTTTTCTTCTCAATCAAAATATCTGCAGCCATTGTTGCGGCAACTTTATCGGCAAGGCAAACTTTATTGCATTGCTCAAAGTCGGGCACCCTGTCAAAAAAAACAACCGGTATTTTCTTTTCCTGCAATCTTATAAAAGAAGAAATATCATCTGTTTCGCCGGTGATGGAAACAAACACGCCTGCAATTCTGTTATTTTTTAAAAGCTTAAGGTTAGCCAGCTCAATATCTTTACTTTCGCCGGATTGCATAATAAGTACCGAATAACCTGTTGCTCTTGCCTCTTCTTCTACAGCAACCGTAAATGAATCGTAAAAAAAATTATCTAAAGAAGGTACTATTATACCAATGATATTACTGGTATTATTACGAAGGTAAATGGCATTTCGGTTTGGCTCATAGTCTAAAGTTTCGGCAAGTTCTTTTACTTTCCGTTTTGTTTCTTCCGAAATATCAGGATGATTTTTTAGTGCCCTTGATACTGTTGACACACTTATTTTTAAAATCTCCGACAGTTGTTTTAGTGTAGCTTGTTCCATTTTGGTATGGTGAAAATAATATTATTTTTCGTTAAATAACTATCATTTTCAAAATCTTTACAGTTAAACTGTATCGCATTAAATATTTTTCTTCACCAACATCATTTGCCCTAAATGATAAGCATCGTGTTGCAGGCAGCCCATTATTAATTCGTAAAAAGTTTGATTTTTTCTTACTGTTGGTTTCTCTAAGTGCTCCTCTTTTATATTGTGTAATGCAGTACGCAGTAAATGATAAGCCGCTTCAAAATCATGCAGGGTTTGTTTCCAGTTAGCAGCAGTAATTTTTTCTGGCAATAAAAAATCTGCAAATGGCGGCGGGTTACTGCTGCCGGTTAAGCGGTTTACAACTGTGGTACGCCAGTAAATAATATGCGCTGTTAAATGCCAGATACTGTTACCATTTTCAGATATGATATGTGCAGCCGATACAGCATCCACGCCGTGTAAAGTTGTTTTAAAATTATTGCCAATCCAGCAATCGCCATGCTGCAGGGCTTCAAATAATTTTACTATGCGGTTAATTTCAATACCCATATTTTTGTTATTAGAAGGTGTAAGGAAAATATAATTTAAACCAGCAAATTAAAAGGCTGTAACAAAATTAGCATTTCAACCATCAACTTTCAATTTTCAACTTTTAATTATATGGATTTACAATTCAACAAAAACGAAGATGCACTTAAAATGGCCTGGAGCCGCACTAAGCAATATCTTGAAAAAATATACGAAGGCGGGGGCAAAAAAGCAGCCGCCAAACAAAAGGAAAGAAATAAACTTACCGCAAGAGAACGCATTGCTTACTTGTGCGATGCAGATAAATCTTTTATAGAACTTGGTGCATTTGCCGGTTTTGAAATGTATGAAGAGCAAGGCGGCTGCCCTGCAGGTGGTACTGTAAGCGGCATAGGTTATGTAAGCGGCAGGCAATGTATAATTGTTGCCAACGACCAAACGGTAAAGGCTGGTGCCTGGTTTCCTATCACCGGCAAAAAGAACTTACGCATGCAGGAAATTTCGATGGAAAATAAATTACCCATTATTTATTTGGTGGACAGTGCCGGAGTTTTTTTACCCATGCAGGATGAAATCTTTCCCGACAAAGAACATTTTGGAAGAGTGTTCCGCAACAATGCAAAAATGAGTGCCATGGGCATTACACAAATTGCTGCGGTAATGGGTGCCTGTGTTGCAGGCGGGGCTTACCTGCCCATTATGAGTGATGAAACTTTAATGGTAGAAGGTAACGGTTCCATTTATTTAGCCGGGCCGTATTTGGTAAAAGCCGCCATTGGAGAAGATATTGATAACGAAACGCTCGGTGGTGCAGAAACACATAATGCCATCAGCGGTATTGCCGATTATAAATTTGCTACCGAGCATGAATGTTTAGATCACATAAAAAAAATATTCAGCAAATTAGGTAAACCGCAAACTGCCGGTTTCAACAGGATAAAAAGTATTGCACCTAAACCTGCAGCCGGAGAAATTTATGGCATCATGAGCGAAGGCAACACCAAACCTTACGACATGGTAAAAATTATTGAGTGCATAACGGATGCGGATAGCTTTGATGAATTTAAACAGGAGTATGGCAAAACAATTGTTTGTGGATACGGCCGCATTGAGGGTTGGGCTGTGGGTATTGTTGCCAACCAACGCCTGATAACAAAAAACAAAAAAGGCGAAATGCAATTGGGCGGCGTAATTTATAACGACAGTGCCGACAAAGCCGCAAGATTTATTATGAACTGCAACCAGAAAAAAATTCCTTTAGTTTTTTTACAGGATGTTACTGGTTTTATGGTGGGCAGCCGCAGCGAACACAGTGGCATTATTAAAGACGGTGCCAAATTAGTAAATGCGGTGGCCAATTCTGTAGTACCAAAAATTACCATCATTATTGGCAATAGTTATGGTGCCGGCAATTATGCCATGTGCGGCAAAGCTTACGACCCCCG
>NZ_JANPCM010000073.1:0-9617 GCF_031430955.1 Ferruginibacter sp. | reverse complement strand
TTAAAAGATAAAAAAGATTTAAAATATGCAGGCCATACAGGTTCTGGTTTCAGCGAAGCATTATTAAAAGAAATTTACAATAAACTGCAACCTATAAAAACTTCTGTATCGCCTTTTAATGAAGCAGTAAAAACAAATATGCCGGTAACCTGGGTAAACCCAAAATATATTGCCGAAGTTAAATTTACGGAATGGACGAGTGATGGAAAAATGCGTCATCCGATTTTTTTACGCATAAGGGAAGATAAAACAACAAAAGAAATTGTTATGAAAAAAACAGTAATAAAAAAGTCATCGCAGAAAGCAGTAATAACTGATGATGACAAAAATGGAGAGTTGATTATTGATAAGATAAAAGTAAAAATCACCAACCGAAATAAAATTTACTGGCCAAAAAAAAATATTACAAAAGGGATGATGATAGATTATTATCAATCGATGGCCACATATATTTTACCTTATCTTAAAGACAGACCCGAATCTTTAAAAAGAAACCCCAATGGAATTATTGATAAAGGCTTTTATCATAAAGATGCAGGTGATGATGCACCCGGTTGGGTAAAAAGTGTCCCTTTACATTCTGTTTCGGCAAATAAAGATATTGACTATATAATTTGCAACAATAAAGCCACGCTTGCCTACCTTAATAATTTAGGTTGTATCGAATTAAATCCATGGAGTTCTACCATTAAATCGCTGGATAAACCTGATTACATTATAATTGATATTGACCCTTCTGTAAAAAATAATTTTGAGCAGGTAATTGAAACCGCAAATGTTTTTAAAGAAATTTTAGATAAAGCAGGTGCCCGATCTTTTTGTAAAACTTCGGGTGCCACAGGGCTGCATATTTATATTCCCGCCGGTAAAAAATATACTTATGAACAGGGGCGGCATTTTGCAGAAATACTTTGCACTTTGGCAAACGAGCAACTACCCAAATTTACAAGCATGGAACGAAATTTAAAAAAAAGAGGTAATAAAATTTACCTCGATTATTTACAAAACAGCAAAGGGCAAACTGTAGCTGCTCCCTATAGCCTGAGGCCAGTTGAAGGCGCCACAGTTTCTACGCCACTGCTTTGGAAAGAAGTTAAACCCGGTTTGCATCCTTCTGCATTCGATATATTTTCTGTACCAAAAAGAGTAAAAAAAATAAAAGATATTTTTACAGGTGTACTTGCAAATGGAATTGACCTGAAAAAATGTATTGATAAATTGCAAAAAAGTTAAAGGACGTATTATTTCCAGCTACGATTAATAATTTGATACAGCGCCTGCGAAAGTTCATCAAACCGGCTGGGTTTTTGAAAAAAGAAAACAGCACCTAACTGCATAGTTTCTTCAATGTCCTTTTTATCGGAAGAAGTAGAATAAATAATTACGGGAATATTTTGGAGTGTACGATCCTTTTTTATTTCGGCAAGGCATTGCTTACCATTCATCCGGGGCATATTCAAATCTAAAAAAATAAAATCGGGTAATGTAAGCATACCTTTTAAAAGTATCTGCAATGCTTCCTGACCATTAAAAGCCGTTACACATTTACAAAACTTATCAATGCCTTTTAATGCTTCTATAAATAATTCCTGGTCATCAGGATCATCATCGGCAATAAAAAAAATTTTATTGTTTTCCACAGTTAGTTTTTGGCTTCATTAACAAATATAGTGTAGTAATTTACATTTACCGTTATATTAATTAACAATTATTTTTTGGCAGCTGATTATGCCTTATTAAAAAATAATTTAAAAACTGTTCCATGGTTTATTTTAGATTGCACATCAACGGAGGCGTTATGAGATTGCAGGATGTTTAAAGTAGAAGCCAGCCCAAGCCCCATACCATTTTGCTTTGATGTAAAATAAGGTTCAAAAAGTCTCGACATATTTTCGTCGTTTATACCATGCCCGTTATCTTCTATGGCTACGATATACTGTCCATTCTGTTGTTTTACTGCTATAAATAATTTGCCTTCATTTTCACTCATTGCTTCTACAGCATTTATTATAATATTTAGAAATGCAATTTTTAATTTTTCATTATCTGCCATGATCCATGCAGGATCCGAAACATAATCTTTTTGCAGCTCAATGTGCCGCAGTTTAATTCTGTCAATAGCATGATTCAACGCTTCGTCCAATATAGATTGCAATGATTTTTTTTCAACTATTACATCGTTGTCTTTAGATGAATTCACCAATTCAGCAATAAGCCCTTCAATTCGTTTACTGTTCCTGTTTATTATATCAAGGCAAATTTTTTGTTCGGCATTAACAACATTTTGATTCAACTCTTCTGCAGACAGCATAATATTGTTTAGCGGATTTCTAACTTCATGTGCCATCATCCTCACCAACCGGTTTGCCAAACCAACTTTTTCCAGCAGCAATGTTGCTTTTTCTGCTCTTTTTAATACAGTAATGTCGTGTATAATACCCTGAATGTATTTATCTCCCTTGATGTCTGTTTCCGTGGAAAGTGTGAGGATACAACATTTTTTTTCACCTGTTTTGGTAATCATTTCCACTTCTTTATCAGATACATTACCGCCTTCTTCTAATTTTTTTTTAATTATATCAGCTTCTTTTTTACTGGTAAGAAGTGAAAACAGATTTTTAGAAAGTAATTCTGTTCTGCCGTAATTAAGTAATTTAAAAGAGGCATCATTTACTTCTGTAAAAAATAACTGTTCGTCTGCAATAAATACGATATCCTTCGACCGTTCAAAAATATTTCTAAATTTTCTTTCGCTTGCTCTAAGTGCCTTCATCGATGAGGCCCTGTCTAATGAATATCTGATGCATCTTTCCAATTTCTCAATGCTCAACTCACCTTTTATAAGGTAATCTACCGCTCCGGATTCTATTGCCTGAATTTCGATAGACCGGTTACCATTACCCGTAAGTAATATAAAAGGTTCTTCGCAATTATTTTTTATGGAGTCCTGTATAAGATCTAAACCTGTTTTTGCCCCCAAAAAATAATCAACCAGGTATAAATCGTATTTGCCTGCGCAAATTAATTTTTCTGCATCGCTGTATATGCTGCACCATTCAATTGTAAACTGCTGGCCTGCAATATTTTTTAAATACTCGTTTATTATAAAGAAATCGCCTTCGTCGTCATCAATTACTAAAATGCGAACCTCAAAATTTTTCATAACTGTGCGTATTTAAAATATATTTTTAAGATAATAAAATCATGCCCTTTTAACGGGGAATGAAATAATAAAAGTTGCTCCTTCGTTTTCTTTGCTTAATGCCGAAATAAAACCATTATGCTTTTCAACAATTTGTTTGCATAATGCCAGGCCAATGCCGGTTCCCTGGTACTGGCTGTTGCCGTGCAGGCGTGTAAACATTTCAAATATTTGTTCCGCATATTTTTGATCGAACCCAATACCATTATCCTGTATAAAAATTCTGCAAAATTTTCTATCCCTGTTTCCATTATCATTTCCATCCAGCTGCTCCGCATAAATATTTATAACAGGGTCAACATCTTTTTTTTTGTATTTAATAGCGTTGCCAATTAAATTTGAAAAAAGTGGGCGCATAAGTCCGGGATTTACATTTAATGAAGGCAGTGTTTTAACAGTAATAACTGCTTTTTTTTCCTGCACCAATACTTCTTTATCTGCAATTACTTCTTTTACCAGCACATTTAAATCTGTATTAATAAAACGACTGTTATCGTTTGACAACTGAGAGAATTCAAGAATATCTTTTATTAATGTCTGCATACGTTCCGCTGCATTTTGAATACGGCTGATATATTTTACTGCATCATCATTAAACAAGTTTTTGTACTTGGTGTACAAGAGGTCGGTAAACGTTCTTATTTTTCTTAGAGGCTCCTGCAAATCGTGTGAAGACATAAAAGCAAAACGGTCCAGATCTTTATTAGCAGTTTCCAGGTGATCGATATTATCCTGTAATTTTCTGTTTAGCTCCCTTATTTGTTCTTCCGAAATTTTCCTTTCGTTAATTTCATTCTCCAGGCTTTTATTAATAGCCATTAATTTTTTTTCCTGTGCTACCAGTTGGTGGTTTTTTGTATATAGATCTACAAATACACTTACTTTAGTACGGAGCAATTCCGGGTTAATGGGCTTATAAATATAATCTACCGCACCCGTACGATAACCTTTAAACATATTTTCTTCGCCATAATTATTTGCAGTAATAAAAACTATGGGAATGTGTTTCAGCTTTTCTCTTTCATAAATTAATTCAGCTGTCTCAAAGCCATTAAGATTAGGCATTTTTACATCCATTAATATTAATGCAAAATCAAATTCGGTTAATAGAATTTTTAATGCCTCTCTTCCAGATGCTGCTTTTATTAATTCGTAACCATCAGGTTCCAGTATGGCTTCCATCGAAAGCAAATTATCGGGCCGGTCATCCACCAAAAGAATTTTCTTTTTCATACATTTTATTTGTAAAACCAGATACGCATTAACGAAAGCAGCTGATCAATTTTTAAAGGTTTGGTTATATAATCTGAAGCGCCGGCTTCAATACATTTTTGCCTGTCTCCTTTCATAGCTTTTGCAGTAACGGCAATAATGGGTAAAGTACTGTTTTTATGTTCCCGTCTTATTTTTTGTATCGTTTCATAGCCATCCATTTCGGGCATCATAATATCCATCAGTACCATATCAATTTTTGGACTGTTGGTAGTAATTACTTCAATCGCTTCTTTACCACTTTCGGCAGTAAGTGCATTAATACTCAATCTTTCAAATACAGTAGTTAAAGCAAAAAGATTTCTTACATCATCATCCACCACTAAAATATTTTTACCCGTAAGGATATCATTTTTAATCCTGATACCTTCAATAATTCTTTGCTTATCCGGTGGAAGCTCTTTATGATTGAGGTGCATGTGCACAATAGCTTCTTCCATTAAATTCTCAAGGGAGTTAACACCTTTTAATAAAATGGTATTGGAAGTGCGGTTAATATGGCTGAGTTCGGCCTTATTAAAATCTTTTGCAGAATAAATAATTACGGGAGTAATTTTTTTCTTTAACTCGCCTACCTTATTTACCAGTTCTATACCTGCAATATCCGGCATGGTATAGTCCAGAATAATAGAATCATACTCATTATTGGCGAGGTTTTCAATAGCTTTTTTTCCTGTATCGGCTATACTTACATTTATATTACTGAATGAAATCATTTTTGCAATTTGTGAAGAATCAATTTCATTATCTTCTACCAGTAATACATTTTTTGCACTTTTCTTACTTACAAAAAGAATGTCTTCAAATAATTCATTTAAAGTTTCATTGTCCAACGGTTTTAATAAAAAATTTCGGGCACCTCTTTTTAAAGCAAGGTTCCTGTTCTCTTCTCCTGATACTAAGTAAATAGGAATGTGGCGGTAATTCAAATCGTTCTTAAGCATGTCCAGCACTTTCCATCCGCTTGTATCGGGCAATTTTACATCAAGCGAAATGGCTGCAGGTGTAAAGCGGTTAATAAAATCAAACACTTCAATATAACTTATCGCCACAATAGCTTTCATATTATTCTGGTGTGCCTTTTCAATCATTATTTTACCAAACCGTAAATCATCTTCTACAATTAATAATACTTTATCGGTAGGCAAAATATTTGTTCTGTCATCACCAGTATCGTTAATCATTTCGTTAACAATACTTAAATTTTGTGTTTCGCTACCGCCGCTGGTTACCCTGATAGAATTTAAAAGCGTATCAATCTCTCCTGCATCTTCTCCTAATTTAAATTGATGTAAGGCACTTAAATTGCCCGAAGCTTCTTTGGTTATAACTCCGGTTACACTTTCTACCGGTAAAAATAAAGTGAAAGTGCTGCCATGCGATAAATTACTTTCCAGTTCAATACTGCCACCCAATAATTCTGCAAGGCCACGGCTGATGGATAATCCCAAACCGGTGCCACCATATTTACGGCTGGTACTTCCTTCTGCCTGCTGAAAGGCTTCGAAAATTATATTTTGTTTCTCCTGCGGAATACCAATGCCAGTATCGCTGATGGCAAAAGCTACAACACGTTTTGCAGCTTCTAAGTTGCTGTTACTTTGCTTCCAGTTGCGTTGTGCTTCGTAAATTTTTAATTTCACTTCGCCTTTCTCTGTAAACTTAAAGGAGTTGGATAAAAGATTTTTTAATATCTGATTAAGCCTTTGCAGATCTGTTTCCATAGTTAATGGCAACTGCTGATCGGTTTCGATAGTAAAACGCAAATGCTTTGCTTCGGATATAGGTTTGAAAGTAGTTTCTACAAACGTTGCAATTTCGGCAAATCTTACCGGTGAAATATTGGCCGAAATAAAACCAGATTCAATTTTAGACAGATCAAGAATATCATTGATCAATTGTATCAGATCATCACCGCAGGAGTGAATGGTTTTGGCGTAACGAATTTGTTTATCATTTAAATTGCCTTCGGCATTTTCGTATAATTGTTGGGCAAGAATGAGTAAGCTGTTCAGCGGTGTTCTTAATTCATGGCTCATGTTTGCCAAAAATTCCGATTTATATTTTGAGGTCAACTGCAACTGTTCGGCCTTTTCTTCCAGGGAACGCCTTGCATCTTCCACCTCCCTGTTCTTATCTTCCACTTCATTTTTTTGTTTTACAAGCAGCAATGCTTTATCCTGCAGTTCGTCGTTAGTACGGCTCAATTCTTCCTGCTGAATTTTTAATTCTCCTGCAAGAGATTGTGATTGTGTTAATAATTCTTCTGTACGTGAGTTGGCTTCAATAGTGTTTAATACAATACCTATACTTTCCGTAAGCTGACTTAAAAAATCCAGATGCGTTTGGCTGAAGCTGTCAAGCGATGCCAATTCAATTACAGCTTTTACTTTATTTTCAAACAAAACCGGTAAAATAATTAAGTTAGAAGGTTTTGCTTTTCCTAAGCCTGAATTTATTTTTATATAATTAGAGGGAACGTTGGATAAAATAATTCTTTCTTTTTCAAAAGCCACCTGGCCAACTAAACCTTCTCCAATAGCAAATTCTGCTGGCAGATTTTTTTCAGTTTTATATCCGTAAGCAGAAAATAAACTAAGTTTTACATTTTGAGTTTCTTCGTCTTGTTTTAAAATATAGAAAGCACCCCAGTGTGCAATTACCACCTGCGCCAATTCTGAAAGGATACGTTGTGTTACAGTTTTCAAATCTCTTTGTCCCTGTAACATCTGCGTAAACTTGGCCAAATTAGATTTCAACCAATCCTGCTCCTGGTTCAGCAAAGTTGTTTCTTTCAGGTTGGCGATCATCTGGTTGATCGTATCTTTCAATGCTTCCACTTCACCTTTTGCTTCTACCCTAATCGTTCTTGTTAGGTCACCTTTTGTTACTGCAGATGCCACTTCAGAAATAGAACGTACCTGTGTTGTAAGATTTTGTGCCAACTGGTTTACGTTCTCTGTTAAGTTTTTCCAAATGCCTGATGCACCGGGTACACTTGCCTGTCCACCTAACTGTCCATCCACACCTACTTCACGTGCCACTGTAGTAACCTGGTCGGCAAATAACGCCAGCGTATCAATCATTTCATTGATCGTATCAATCAATTGTGCCACTTCGCCTCTTGATACAATAGCAAGTTTTTGTTTTAGATTACCGGTAGCCACTGCCGTTACTACTTTTGCAATACCACGTACCTGGTTGGTAAGATTGGATGCCATCATGTTTACAGAGTCAGTCAGATCTTTCCATGTTCCACCCACACCTCTTACCTCTGCCTGTCCTCCTAACTTACCATCGGTACCAACTTCACGTGCCACACGGGTTACTTCAAACGCAAATGAGTTCAACTGTTCCACCATGGTATTGATGGTATTTTTCAAATCAAGAATTTCTCCCTTCACATCAATGGCCACTGTTTTAGAAAGATCACCCGAAGCCACAGCCTTGGTTACTTCTGCAATATTTCTTACCTGACTTGTAAGGTTACCTGTCATTTGATTTACGGAATCAGTTAAATCTTTCCATGTTCCTGCAACGCCGGGTACGAATGCCTGTCCGCCTAACTTTCCATCGGTACCAACCTCACGTGCCACACGTGTTACTTCTGATGCGAATGCACGAAGTTGATCCACCATGGTATTCAATGTTTCTTTCAACTGCAAAATTTCCCCACGAACATCCACTGTAATTTTTTTACTCATATCGCCGTTTGCTACAGCAATAGCAACCTCCGCAATATTTCTTACCTGTGCTGTAAGATTACCGGCCATTTGATTTACGGAGTCAGTTAAATCTTTCCATGTTCCTGCAACACCCGGCACGTTTGCCTGGCCACCGAGTTTACCTTCTGTACCAACTTCTCTTGCCACACGGGTTACTTCCGATGCAAAACCACGTAACTGATCCACCATTGTATTGATGGTATTTTTCAATTCCAAAATCTCTCCTTTTACATCCACACCAATTTTTCGGCTAAGGTCACCGTTAGCAACGGCTGTTGTAACTTCTGCAATATTTCTTACCTGGCTGGTAAGGTTACTCGCCATTTTATTTACGGAGTCAGTTAAATCTTTCCATGTTCCTGCAACACCAGGTACATCTGCTTGTCCACCCAATTTTCCTTCACTACCTACTTCACGTGCCACACGGGTTACTTCGCTACCAAATGCATTCAACTGATCCACCATGGTGTTGATAGTATTTTTCAATTCCAGAATTTCTCCTTTTACATCTACAGTAATTTTTCTTGACAGATCACCTTTTGCTACCGCTGTGGTTACCTCCGCAATATTTCTTACCTGTCCTGTTAAATTACTCGCCATACCATTTACTGAATCTGTTAAATCTTTCCATACACCTCCTACATCTTTTACCGCAGCCTGACCCCCCAATTTACCTTCACTACCTACTTCTCTTGCAACACGGGTTACTTCCGATGCAAAACTTCTTAACTGCTCCACCATCGTATTGATGGTATTTTTTAATTCCAGAATTTCTCCTTTTACATCCACATCAATTTTTCTCGACAGATCACCTGTTGCCACGGCGGTAGTAACCTCCGCAATATTTCTTACCTGACTGGTAAGGTTACCCGCCATGATATTTACCGAGTCAGTTAAATCTTTCCATGTACCAGCAACACCAGGCACCTGCGCCTGTCCACCTAATTTTCCTTCACTACCAACCTCACGTGCCACACGGGTAACTTCCGATCCAAAAGAATTCAACTGATCCACCATAGTATTGATGGTATTTTTTAATTCAAGTATCTCACCTTTTACGTCCACTGTAATTTTTCTTGATAAGTCACCCTTTGCCACGGCCGTTGTTACTTCGGCAATATTTCTTACCTGTCCTGTTAAGTTACTCGCCATACCGTTTACAGAATCCGTCAAATCTTTCCATGTTCCTGCCACGCCTTTTACCTGTGCCTGTCCACCGAGCTTTCCTTCGGTACCAACCTCCAATGCAACCCTTGTTACTTCCGAAGAAAATGAATTCAGCTGATCCACCATGGTGTTGATGGTATTTTTTAATTCAAGTATCTCACCTTTTACGTCCACTGTAATTTTCCTTGATAAGTCACCCTTTGCCACGGCTGTTGTTACTTCAGCAATATTTCTTACCTGTCCTGTTAAGT
>NZ_JANPCM010000072.1:0-4526 GCF_031430955.1 Ferruginibacter sp. | reverse complement strand
TTAAGATAGCAAAAGTTATTTGTAAAACGGGTGAAGAATACACTTCACTAAAAATATTGAGTAAAGAAATAACGCTGAAGAGTGCGACGCCTGTGAAGCTAAATAGAAATTCTGAAGCTGGTTACAAAAAATAAAAAAGCGTTAGCTTTTTACAACTAACGCTTATATAACTATGTCTAAGAAAACTTATACCAGCATGGTTACCGGGTTCTCCAGATACTTTTTTAATGTTTGTAAAAATGCGGCGCCTACAGCACCATCAACACTTCTATGATCGCAGCTTAACGTAAGTTTCATAACATTGGTTACGCCAAAACCATCGCCTTTTTTAACCACCACTTCTTTAATAGCACCAACTGCCAGTATTGCACTATCCGGCGGATTGATGATGGCTGTAAATTCATCAATATCCATCATACCTAAATTAGAGATGGTGAAAGTATTACCACTGAATTCTGCAGGTTGTAATTTTTTATCTTTTGCTTTGCCATACAGTTCTTTTGCATCGGCAGCAATTTGCGATAATGTTTTTTGATCGGCAAAACGGATTACCGGAACGATTAATCCCTCAGGTAAAGCTAATGCAGAGCCAATATGCACATGATGATTCTGGCGGATAAATTCTCCCATCCAGCTGCTGTTAACATCAGGATGTTTACGCAGTGCCATTGCGCTTGCTTTTATTATCATGTCGTTAAAAGAAATCTTAACAGGGCTCACTTCATTCATGGCCACTCTTGCTGTGATGGCATTATCCATGTTAATAGACATGGTTAAATAAAAATGCGGCGCACTGAATTTGCTTTCACCCAGGCGGCGTGCAATTACTTTACGCATTTGCGTTAGCGGAATATCGGTGTGGCCTTCCAAACCGCCTAAGGGGTTTGCAACCGCCGTTGGGGTTATAGCTACCTTTTGCGTTGCAGCGGAAGGAACATAACTGTCTACATCTTTTTTTGTTACTCTTCCATTATCGCCACTGCCATTTACTTTACTAATGTCAATACCTTTTTCTGCTGCTAATTTTTTTGCAAGAGGTGATGCTTTTACTCTTCCGTTTGCAGGTTGATCAGTTGCAGCTTGTTCACCAGCTGCTGCGGAAGGTTGCGGATTACTTGTGGGCTCGCTGGCAGCTGCTTTATCATTACTAACTGCAGCGGCTGGTGCATTATTTGCTCCTGATTTTTCTGCAGCCACATAAGCGCTTACATCGGTACCAGGTTTACCCACAATAGCAATGATCTCATTTATTTTTGCAGCTTTGCCTGCCTCTACACCAATATATAATAAAGTGCCTTCTTCGTAACCTACTACTTCCATTGTGGCTTTATCGGTTTCTACATCGGCTAATACATCATCGCTTTTTACAGTGTCGCCTACTTTTTTATTCCAGGCTACAATTTTTCCTTCAGTCATGGTATCGCTCAGCAATGGCATGCGAATTTCTTTTGCACCTGCAGGCAGGGCAACTTTGGTTGATGGTTGTTGGTTGATAGTTGATGGTTGGGCAGCTTCCGCAGCTTTTGGTGCTTCGGCTGTTTTTGCAGGTGCGGCAGTTGCTGCGCCTTCTTTATCTAACAACCCTTTATAATCTTCACCATCTTTACCAACAATGGCAATAATTTGATTAATTTTTGCAGCTTCGCCGGCAGGCACACCTATATATAATAAAGTGCCATCTACATAACCCGTAACTTCCATCGTGGCTTTATCCGTTTCCACATCGGCCAGCACATCATCACTTTTTACTTTGTCGCCCACTTTTTTATTCCAGGTCACAATTTTTCCTTCGGTCATCGTATCGCTCAACAGCGGCATGCGTATCACTTCTGCCATATATAATTTATTTCTATTTTTATTAATTGAGGTTCGAAATTACGGTAAAAACAGGAAATGAAATACAGTTAATCCAATGTAAGTTTCAATCTGTCCTTAAGTTCCTTTACCAGCGGATATTCTTCTATAATTTTAAGGTATTGCTCTTTGGAGCTTAATACTTTTTCTGCAGGCTGGCTGCTATGTTCATTTTCGATAATAATTACCGTATAAGTCAATATTTTATTGCAAAAATGATTTTGCAGATGATCTACCAGTGCTGCCCTTTCCTGTTCAATAAATTTTTGCTGAATGTTATTTTCGGTTATAATTTCTAAAGTATTATTATCAATAACTTTCAGCGTAGCCATTTTAAAATTGGTAACTGCCGAGTGATTTTTTTTGCTGATCAATTTTTCGATAAATGCTCCCCAGGCAATGTACAATTCTTCTTCTGTCAGTTCTTTTAAATCGTTGCCGCTGTTTTTATTTTGTTCTGTTAGTTTTTTACGGATTTTATCAAGGGAAGATAATCCTGTTTTTGGTTTAGTATTTTCGGTTGACGGTTGATGGTTGTCCGAACGATCCTGTGGAATAGTTGGTTGTTGCTGTTTAATTTCAACCTCCGGTTCCTCAATAATTAATTTTGCTGCTGCTGGTTTTGCAGGTTCCTTTGTCTTTGTAAACTCTGAAATACCCGACCCTGCATCTGCAATTTTTATCATTGGCACAGCACGGAATGCAATGGCTTTGGTTGACTCAACTACTTTTTTTTTACTTACAGCTCCATCATTATTTACCAGCTCAATGGCCTGGTGCAGGTAACTTAATTTTATTATGGTTAACTCTACCAGCAATCTTTTGTTACGGGCCTGTTTATAATTTATTTCGGCTTCGGTTAAAAGATTTAATGCGCCAATTAACCAACCGGCATTTATTTTTTGTGCTGCCTGCAAATATTTTTGTTTAAAATCTTCGGCCACTTCCAGCAGTATAGCTGCTTTGGTATCTTTACTTACTAAAATATTTCTTATAAATTCTGCAAAGCCTTCAATTACTGTATCGCCTTCAAAACCCTTGCGGTTAATTTCATCATACAACAACATGGCATCGCTCATGTTTTGCTGCTGCATAAAATCTAAAAACTTAAAATAATAATCTTCATCTAAAATATTAAGGTGCTCTAAAGTATTGCTGTAATTTAATTTGCCGCCGGTAAAACTTACAATCTTATCTAAAATACTTAACGCATCTCTTAAGCAGCCTTCACTTTTTTGAGCAATAATGTGCAGTGCGGCTTTTTCGGCTTTTATTTCTTCTTTATCACAAATTTCCTGCAGGTGTTCTACCGTATCGTTATTGGTTATTCTTTTAAAATCAAAAATCTGGCAACGGCTTAAAATGGTGGGCAGAATTTTATGTTTTTCTGTTGTGGCCAAAATAAAGATGGCAAATGGCGGAGGTTCTTCCAGCGTTTTTAAAAACGCATTGAAAGCTGATGTACTTAACATGTGTACCTCATCCACAATATATACTTTGTATTCCCCGGCCTGTGGTGCAAAGCGTACCTGGTCCACCAAACTTCTTATATCATCAACCGAGTTATTACTGGCAGCATCCAGCTCATGAATATTTAGTGAAGTACCTGCATCGAAAGATACACAACTGTTGCAGGTGTTGCAGGCTTCGCCTTCTTTAGTTTGATTTTCGCAATTGATGGTTTTAGCTAAAATTCTGGCACAGGTTGTTTTGCCCACACCACGTGGACCACAAAATAAAAATGCATGCGCCAACTGGTTATTTTTAATAGCATTTTTTAAAGTAGTGGTAATATGCGCCTGCCCCACCACTGTAGAAAAATTTTGCGGTCTGTATTTACGTGCTGAAACGATGAATTTATCCATTTACCCCAAACCCCTAAAGGGGCTTTTAAAGATTAAAATAATTTGAACAATGCAATTTAATAAGACTTTATTGTTTTTGCATAAAAGCTTTTATTGATGTAAAAACAACTTCCATAATTTCACCCATCAGGGGATGGGGGCAAATCTCAAATCAATATCGGGTGGCGTTTAAATTCCATTCCCCTGTCGAATAAAAAGCGGTAGGTTACCAAATTTCTACTTCGGAAAGATTCGCCGATACCTTCGGCAATATTGATCATTTTAGGGTTAAAGTCTCCTATCCACTGCATTTCATATTCGGTATAAGGCACTGCTTCCGACTGGATTACTTTTGCGGCTTCGGTAATAATGTAGGCATCTATACCTTTGCCATGCCACTCAGGTACTACACCAAAAACCAACCCGTTAAATTTTTTATTGGGTGTAAATTTTTTTAACCAGAGAAATTTAAGTTTTTGCAATAACCCAAACTGCCCGTTTAAATGTTTAAACCATTGGTTAAGATCGGGAAGGTTTACAAAAATTGCAATTGGCTCTTCTTTGTTATAAGCAAACCAAATAATTTTTTCATCCATCACCGGTTTCATTTTTTTAAACATAATGATAACCTGCTCCCTGGCTAATTGCTTTAAACCGCCATGCCCTGCCCACGCTTTATTATATACCGTTGTAAAATCTAAAGCAAATTTTTCCAGTTGGTTTTTATTGATATACTTTGCAGAAAAATCGGGATTGCCGGCAAATACTTTATGCCTGTTGTGAACTTTTTGTGTAAGCGGCGCTTTGGGATGCATACCAAAACAAACC
>NZ_JANPCM010000071.1:0-3869 GCF_031430955.1 Ferruginibacter sp. | reverse complement strand
CTTTCATTCATTATTTCCACCACCTTACCATCTTCATTGGTAAGCAGTACGGTAATTTTATCGCCAACTTCGTATTTCATGGCACAAAAATACGGAAGGTTTTGGCTTCCGTATTTAATTTAAACAAACCTTATTATGAATTTATTTCTGCAGGTTATTTCCTGAATTTTCACGGGCTTCTTTTTCTGCAATATTTTTTGGCGATAGCTTACTGTTACTATAACTGTAAAAGAAGTAAATGACCAAACCAATTATTAGCCAGGCTAAAAAACGTATCCATACCAAATGTGTTTCTTGCGCCATTAAATAAAAACAACTTATTAAGCCAAGTACAGGGATGAGAGAAAAATTCTTTATAAATGTATACACTGTAACAACAGTTGTAACAATCCAAAATAGCAACATAGGTGATGTTTCTAAAGTTGCAATACTTTTAAAATAGCCATCTACATTGTATATGATAATAATAACAGCAAAAATAAACATGGCAGGTACAATAAACTTTCCATTTACGTAAGGCACACGAAATTTAGATGCCGGTTTATTGGGCATTTTATCTAATACCAATATTCCACCGCAAACTAAAACAAATGCGAATAATGTACCTATACTTGTTAACGAAAGTACCGTTGATAAATTTAAAAATAATGCTGGTACAGCAACCAATAAACCAGTTAATATAGTGGAGAAGGATGGAGTTTTGAATTTAGGGTGAAGTTTAGAAAAAATCTTTGGCAGCAATCCGTCACGGCTCATACTCATCCATATACGAGGTTGCCCCATTTGAAAAACAAGCAGTACACTGGCTGTTGCTATAATAGCACTTACTGCCACAATGCCTGCTATCCAGTGCATGCCTCTTTGTTCAAAAACCAATGCTAAAGGATCGCCTACATTTAATTGTTTATAAGATACCATGCCGGTGAGTACCAATGCTAAAAGAACATATAAAATGGTACAGATAATTAAAGAATAGATCATTGCTCTGGGCAAATCTTTTTGCGGATTTTTACATTCTTCCGCCGTTGTTGAAATAGCATCAAATCCAATATAAGCAAAGAACACAGCAGAAACACCTTTTAATACACCACTAAATCCATTAGGTGTAAAGGGTGTCCAGTTTTCGGGATGAACATAATAAGCCCCTAATACAATTACTAAAAATATAACGCAGAGTTTTATAATGACCATAACATTGCTCATGGCCCTGCTTTCTTTTATACCTACAAAAACTACCGCCGTTATTAGGGTAACAATACAAAATGCCGGCAAGTCCATTATCAGGTGCAAGCCCCCAAGTACAGGCGCATTTGTCCATGCACTGTAAGAGGAAATCATACTTGCATTATCGGGATTGCCTGCAAGTGATTGCAATGTTTCTCCTTTTGCAAGCATTGCACTTATTTCATTAAAACCACTATGTGCCGTTACATAATCCATACTAAGCCAGTTGGCCACATGCATGCCGGCTTTATCCATAAGGTTGGTAAAATAATCGCTCCAGCTAATGGCAACTGCAATATTTCCAATGGCATATTCCATTAATAAATCCCATCCTATGATCCAGGCAAAAATTTCGCCGAAGGCAACATACGAATAAGTATAAGCACTTCCACTAACAGGAACTGTACTTGCAAACTCTGCATAACACAATGCAGCAAAACCACAGGCAACAGCAGTAAAAATATACAGATAAACTACACCCGGCCCACCATCGTAACTGGCTTTACCAATACTGCTGAAAACCCCTGCACCAATTACTGCAGCTACACCAAAAAAAGTAAGGTCACGTACACCTAAAACTTTTTTTAAAGAAATGTGATCCCCATCACCAAAGCCGGCTTCAGCGTCTTTTAAAATGGTTGTAATAGATTTCTTTCGGAATAAAGAAGTGGACATAGCAGTTAGTTTTGAAATTATTTGGAGTAAATTAAGAAAATATTTTTACTTCGGCGGAATTTGAAAAAATAAATTGGGTTGAAAAATAATTGTTATAACAAAAATATATTTTTCAATTTTGTAAAAGCTATAAATAAAGTTGTTGTAAATATTTACCGGATGAGAACAGTTGTTCCCTTTTGCTCCACCCTGTTACCAGTATCAATGTGGGTGTATTGCAATATCCAAACATAAGTACCTGCATCAGCACCCTGGCCTTTAAAAGTACCATCCCATTTATTTGTCCAGTTGGTTGTTTGAAAAAGGATTTGGCCAAAGCGGTTATATACTCTGAAAATTAAATCTTTTGCTTTATATGCATTTAATGGATAGAGATAATCATTAAGGCCATCGTTATTGGGCGTAAATGCATTGGGTACAGCAATATAACAATTGCCTACTACTTTTATTTTTTGTGTTGCAGTATCGCTGCAGCCAATATTATTTGTTACAATTAATTGCACCGGTACATCTTTAATAATATTTGTATAAGGATAACTTTGCTGCGGTGGCTGCTGTAAGTTACTGGTGTTATTGTTTCCAAAATCCCATTTCCACATTAAAATATTTCCAATACTGTTATCTTTAAAACTTGCCAAATCGCCAGGGCAAACCACTGCTGTTGCTTCAAAAGCTGCTTTTAAATCATTATCTAACAAAATATTTTTTATTGCAGAAGTATCCCTGCACACACCGTTGGATACAATTAACTGCGCCGTTTTTTGCCCAAATATTGCATACACCATCGAGGGATTTTGCAATGTGCTGTTGCGAATATTATCAAAATTCCATTTCCATAAATTCACTTCGTTGCTGCCATCATGAAAATAATTGATGGTATCTTTTTTACAACCCAAAAGAATATTGTAAGTAAAATCGGCATTCACTGTATCTTTTGTAGAAAAAGTTAAGGCAGCGCCGGCAGGGGTTTCCTGTCCGCATTCATTAATAATTGTATTGCCATCACTTCCTGTTTGCAACCTTATCTGATAAACCCCTTTTGTTTGAATGGGTGCAGATAATTTTACTTTAATAACTGGTGTTAACCCATCAGCAGAACAAGTTCCTGATGCACCAATTACTGTAACTGGCGAAGTACCTGAGATCATATTGACTTTAAAATCGCTGCCATCAGCAGCAATGCTGCTGCATCTGATATACCTTAGCTGGTTACTGAAATCGAGTTGCAATTCGTCTGGTGCACACAAAACTTTACTCAGGCTATCCATTGGCGTAGGGAATTGCGGATAAACAATCATCGATACATTTTCTCCTGCCGGTATTAATCTGTCGCAATTATCTTTTAAAGTGTTTGCATCGCTGCCATTTTTTATAGTGATGGTATAATTACCCGGTGGCAGAGGATTACTGAGCGTAAGGATTACTGAATCCATATCAAACCCGTTAGAACAGCCAAAACCAGTTGCTGCAATAACATTTGCAACAGCAGGAGTAATGGTAAACTCTGAACCATTTGCAGAAAGCGATACACACTTCATTCTTTTGTTGGTTGTTATTACAGCTTGTGTACCATCACAAATTGCTCGGGAGTTTTGCAAATGTGGTTCTTTAGGATCGGTAATGCTGGCGCTACCACCGACAAAAGCTAAATCATAACCTTGTGTGCTCCCGATTGTCCAGTTGGTAACCATCAGTAAATATTCATGCCCCGAAATGATGGTGGGCATACGGTTAAACGGAGAATTTGTGGCTGCATCGCCCTGACAATGAACATTACCTACTCCGGAAGGTATACATCCCGTTGGGGAATTTGGAAATGGGGCACCAGCGCCTCCAAGTGTACCATATGTGTTTAAAGAAACTTGTAACGAAGCATTTGTAAACACATCATTTGGGTTGCGACCTGTGATATCCATCAATATCCAATCGTAATCATCAGTATTGGAAATACCACTTATTAAAAACCCCAA
>NZ_JANPCM010000070.1:0-9447 GCF_031430955.1 Ferruginibacter sp. | reverse complement strand
GTTGCATAAATGCACTTTCAGAAAAAAATAATAGAATTGTTGCAAACAAAAATGATATTGCAGCATATCCATAAAATGGCAGCACAACTTTATAAGTGGTATTTTTTACAAGATCATCATTTTTATCAGCGGTAAACATTTCAGACTTTAAAAATTAACAGGTGTACTTCTCCATCGCTTATCTCTTTAATGCGATAGTCAAACTTTCTTTCTACTAATTCAGGTAACAAAAATACAGGGATACGTTTATGATAAACAAACAAAGCATTCTCACCGGGTAAATTATCTAATGCTTCTAAAATACTGTGCATGGGCAAGGGCATTTCCAGTTGGCGTACATCGATGGTTTGCAATTTGCCTGCAAACTTATTTAATATTTCTTCCCACCCATTTGACGCCACATCAGTAATTTCTAAATTATTAAATGCTATTGATGTTGATTTATAAAAATAAGTTTCCACCAGGTTATCATTTACAACATCAGCATACACTTCAAAACCATACCTCTCTAACAACTTGATTAAAGGTAAGGGTGTAAAAGTATTTATGATTTTTAATACCTCGTCTGCTTTAATAGTTTTTACTTTTTTCGTAATCATTGTCAACGGATCTTTTCCCGATGCAAGTAAAGGCCGAACATCTAATGTGATAAGTTTATCTTTATGCAGGGTGTTTATAAAAGAAGGTAGTTTCTTTATTTTTGATACAACAGGTTTTATAGATTCATCCATTTGAAACCCCAAAGGTTTTAATTTTTCATAAAACGAATGTATACTGCATCCACTCATTGCACAGGCCATATTTATACTGGCCCTGCCCGCCATCAACTTGCGTAGTATGGGGTTGCGTAATTTTTCAAACTTCGGGCTAATACTTATTATTGCCTCCAAAGCAGCGGGATGCTGTTTAATAATTGCACCAATTTTGGTATTGGCATTGATAAAAATCATGTAATAAATATTTATACTGAAATTAAAAAGTTCGTTTTCTAAAATAAAAATGCCTGCTTTTTTCCGGTTTCATATTTATCAGGTTTTATCTTCCTGATTTTTTATTATTGCACAGGCATTTTTTTCAGGAGGTTTTTCAATTATTCATTTCTTTTTCTGTCTGCAAAGCTTTTGGAAAAAGAATATTATTCTCCAGATGAATATGCAAATGAAGGTCTTCTTCAAATTCATCCAGTAACCTGTACAACAAACTGTAACTGGCACATGCATCCTGCGGTAATAGATAATTGCTGGATAGTATTCTTATTTCTTCCAGATTTTTCCCTACCAGTTCATGTTCCATCTCCATCATATTTATTGGGGTTTGTACGCTGCCAAAATGTGGTGCATCTAAGGGAGTTGTATTTTTATTGGCTGCCACCAATTCTTTAATGTATGGAAATAAAACTTTTTCTTCTTTTGCCATATGAGCAGTGAGTTCAGCATAAATTTCCTGCACCAACTGATTAATGCGTACCAATTCGGGATGCTGAGCGCCATGTACTTTCATCACTTTTTCGGCAAAAGCTTTTATATTAGGCAAATTTTTATTTACATAACTGTGATGGGTGTTCACTATATAATCCGACAGAAAATCTAAACTCCAGTCGCCGTAAGGAAGTGGACGACTTAAGGGGATCTTATCGGCCTGCTGAAGTTCCTGTTCTATTTTAGTTACGTCCAATCCTTTTTCTGCACAAGCCTGCTTTACTGTTTTTTTGCCTCCGCAACAAAAATCTAATCCGTACTTTTTAAATATTTGTGCTTTGCGTAAATCAGTGGCCACTATCTGCCCCAATGTTTCTTCACTTTCACTATTCATGCGTTTCGAAATTTTTACTTTCCAGCTTTCAGGCCCCTGTTCCAGATATTCCCAGGTAAATATATTTCCTCTTTCGCCCAGTAATTGATAATACAATGGTTTAGGATCATGATCGTTGTGAATGGTTAAACTTTCGCCTTCTGTAAGTTCGTCGAAGCGAACAAAAATAGTGGGATGTTTTTGTCTTGGCTCCAGTAAGGTTACATTCAGGATGTTTTCAGTTATTGTTTGCATATTATTTATTTTTTAAAATGATTTGATACATCAAAGATAAATTAATAAAAGCATTTAAATACTTTTATTAGCCATAAAAAGGCTCAACTGACCAAGCTCATATTTTGATACACAACAGTATGACATGGATCATGATACAGCAAGAATGGGTATTTTATTTTTGTTGATAAAAAGAATATGGCAAAACACGAAATTGAAACACAGTGGATGGGAAAAATGCAATTCAATGCATTAATAGATGGGCATACTGTGGTAATGGACGCCCCCGAAAAATCGGGTGGTGAAGAAAATGGGCCAATACCCAAACCTTTTGTACTGGCTGCATTAAGTGGTTGCACAGGCATGGATATAATAGCATTGTTGAGAAAATTAAATATTACAATTGGTGATCTTAACATTATAGTTACCGGAGAACTAAGCAAAAAAGCTCCTGTACAATATATAACTATTCATTTAAAATATATCTTTAAAGGCGATGTGGCACAAAAAAATGCTGCAGTAGATGCTGTAAATGACAGCCAGGAAAAATATTGTGGCGTAAGCAGCATGCTTAAAAAAGCATTGCCGGTAACCTGGGAAATTATTTATAATGGTGAGCAGGTTTTTACCAATATATTTGTAGAAGCGTTAGTTGGTGCCGATAGCATGTAAAATATAACAGAAGAAAGAGATAAAATAAACTAACCTATTTTCTATAAAAACATTCCCGAAATATTTATGCCTTTTTAAAAACAAGAAAAAGCCATTGTATCAAATATACAAATGACTTTCTTTTGTCACGTATTGGTCTTCAGAGATAGAATATTGAAGATTTAAATAATCCAGTTCGTTTTCAGCAACCCTCAGTGCTGTAAAAAACTGGTTACTGTAATTTTCAATTAAGCCTTTAATGCGGTGATAGTAATTAATACCATCTTTTAAATTATTAAAAAATGCTGCAAGGTATTTTTTTGTTTTAGCCAGTTGATCCGCAACAATATTTTCTTCCAGCTGCTCTTTAAAATAATTAAGGTATAACTGCAGCTCGGCAATAAACATATGCGGACGGTTGTTGTTGGTGAGTATGTTTTCTCTTCCATAAATATGGTTGGTCATGGTTTGTAAAGAAACAATACTGGAAAAATTCACAATGTTAGGTCCGGGACAAACAGAAACTGCATTCAGGTTCTTCACAAAACTTTCTTTATTATTAATTGCAGCAGGATTACTGAGCCCAATACATAAACATTCTTTGGCCAGTACATTACTTAATTGTTTTTCATATGCTGCTGCAGGTAAATTCAACGATTGTAATTGTGCAATTTTAAGTTTTTGATATTTGTGCGATGCAGTACAAATTGGTTCAACAGTAAACTCTGTATTGGAAGCCAAATGTTTTTCCGTACAGGGGCTTCCGGGCTTTCCTTTGCTGATACGTAATAATTTTTCTGTTTCAGCACTGGTATTTTTAAGATAATGAAACCTTATACCCAGTGGAGAATTGCGGCTCAGCACCACATCTTTTTCTTTTGCATCGCTCAATAATTTTAACGTGGCATCATCAACAGTGGTAGCTTCGGGCACCAGCAAAAAAGGTGTTCCCCATCCGGTACTTTTAATATTATAATGGTGGTGTAACAAATCATCTTCCTCGTGAGTACCAATACCACCCTGCGCCGAAATAATTATTTGAGGAGGATAATTAAATTTTCGGTTACTTCTTTTTTGCTGTGCAGGATTATATATTTCAAAAAGTGCATCCACCAGTTCTGCTTTATTATTTTTAAATTCTTCCAGTATAGGGCCCATCAAAAAACCATCGGTGGCAAATGCATGTCCACCGCAGTTTAATCCCGACTCTACTCTGAATTCACTTACCCAAATTCCTTTTTTGGCTAAATATTTTCCCTGTATCAAAGCCGAACGGTAATCACTTACTTTTACAATTACCTTTTTTGTAAACCCACCATCTTCATTCACATCAAATTCCTTACAGGTACCCAGGTAATTATATAATCTTGGATTCATGCCTGCAGAAAAAATTACCGACGAATTATTCAATTCACTTTTTACATACCCACGCAAAGCAGCGACAGCATCGGAACCATCTTCAATAATTTCTCCTTTTTTATTATAATAATTACGGTCGGGTTTGGTTAAAATATTTACATCAATACTGCCCGCCCTTATTTGGGTGCGTAAATATATTTCCAGTTTTTCTTTTTCATGATAATTGCTGCAGTTCATCATTTGCCGGTACATTTTTTTTAACGCACTGGTATCAGGTAACATCTCAAAGTATTTCACAATTTCAGAGCCTGTTTCAAATGCAGCCATTTTCAACCGCTCTACCTGCTGCTTAACTATCGTGTTTACAAGGTTTAAATAATCCGTAATTCTTTTTGCCCTGTAATCATCTTCCTCAATGGTGATGGGCTGATACTGCTGGTGAATAGTGGGATAATAATGTTTTCTCATCATTTCTATTAAGCGGTCTTCTACAATAGAAATAACTGAGGATATACCAAAACGGGCCACTTTAACAGGCGTATCGATGGTAAAGGCAATACCCATTACGGGTATATGAAATTGATGATGTGCGGATGAATACATAAGTGTGGCAGGTAACTTAAACCTGTAAGTAATAATTTTAAAAAATGATGTAATAAAAGTATGGCTGTTAACCAGTCCTTATTTATTGAAGATGTAAAGATAGGTTTAATTAAGGATATTTTTGTCCTTAATTATTGTTAAAGCAAAGTGCTGCTTCATCTCTTCTCCAGATTATTTTTTTTCCAAATCCCAAAGTACTGTCCGTCATCTTAATTTGGTTTATTTGAATGGTCCAAATATCACCGGCAACAGCCACTGCAAGGGGATTTTTTTTATAATAATATCCTGCTGCAGTTTTTGCCAAAGGATCTTGCCTGTTTAAAACAATGGCTTCAAACTGCATACCTTTTACCATAAGGGTGTTTAGTTTGTCCGGTAAAATTGTTCCGGCAACAAACGGATTTTTTTTCATCAGCCCGGCATGATGTGAAGCGGCAGATGATTTAAAAGAAAGCAGCACCCCATCGCTATTAAAAGCATAAAAACAACTAAAGCAATATGGTTTACATTGTTCATCAACACAACAAATAGTAGCCGTGCTTTGCTGTTGCAGAAATTTTAAAATGGTCTCATTCATAAAATAAAATGTTTTAAAATTTAGATTTTTTTTGAGATCCTGTTGTTCTTCCTGCTTATTGCAGCAGTGTATTGTTTTTTTTGCAATGCAGTTACCGGCTTCACTGCAATAACAGGTGTTGCTTTACCATTTTCATCAAGTGCTACAAATGTAAAATAGGCTTCGCTGATTAAATATTTTTTTCGGGCCAAAACTTTTCTTGCAAAAGCCTGCACAAAAATTTCCATCGAAGTAGTAAAAGCCCTTGTTATGACAGCATTGATAGCTATTATATCCCCCACGTTTGCAGCTGCATTAAAATCAACCTGGTTTATGGATGCAGTTACACCAATTTTGTCGGCATGGGTTTGTGCACAAACAGCTGCTGCAATATCCATGCACTCTACCAGCCTGCCACCCTGCAATAAACCCATTGGATTGGTATCGTTGGGACAAACCACTTCAGTTTTAACAGTTGCAGAATAAGCTGGAAGTTTATAGTTACTTAATTTTTTCATTATTAACTAAAGGGTGAGACATTTTTACGAGACTTTTAATTGCTGTTGGATCAATGCTGAAATAGCATCAGCTTCTTGTTTATCAAAATCCTGGTGACCTCTTTTTTTAACATTGAGAACACTTAATTCAAAATAATAATCGGGTTGTAAAGAATGATTACCCAGGCATGCTTTACTGCATGCCAGGGGGCAACCATCAATTGCAATCACTTTTCTTCCTGATAAAGCTGTACGCACAATGCTTTTAACATTGCCACCTAAGCCAGCGACGCATGACATTTCAGCAATTCCCTTTCTGTCTAACTGCAATGCAAGGTAATTGGCCATTTGGGCAGCGCTGGAACAACCAGAACAGGAATACACAAGGGGGTTTTGATTTGTGATTGTACTTATCATAGGAAAATATTTTCTTTCCAAAGCAGTAATATCATGCAAAGATACTATTTAAAGATATATTTGTCCTTATTTATTTTAAACATAAGTAAAAGTAGTGCTGAATGCAAAATGCAATCACTAACGAATAATGCGTTTGTGTAAAAAAAATTGTAGTTTTCTTTTTTAAATTAACAGCTATGTTTTCTAAAGCAACAGAGTATGCATTAAGGGCCACTATTTTTATTGCCCAAAAAAGCACCCCGGAAAAAAAACTGGGTATTGAAGAAATTGCTAAAGCCATTGATTCACCCCAATCATTTACTGCAAAAATTTTGCAATCCCTAACCAGGAATAATGTTATCAGTGCAGTACGTGGCCCCAATGGCGGATTTTATATTGCTGATAAAGCAAAAAAACTTCCGGCACGTGCAGTTTTACAGGCTATGGGTGAAGATGATGTATTGGAAAAATGTGTGTTGGGATTAAAAAAATGTTCAGAAACTCAGCCCTGTCCCATGCATGAACAATACAAATCGATTAAACAACAGCTTATAAAATTATTTGTTACAAAAACTATTGCTCAACTTGCTGATGATATTAAAGATGGAGTTATCTTTATCAGTAATAAAAAAAAGTAAGTGTGGTAGATTTTTTATTGTTGTGAAATAATAAAATTTACTTGCCGATACAGAATTTGCTAAACACATAATCCAGCACATTTTCATTGGTAATAGTTCCGGTAAGTTCGCCAATATGCTGCAGGCAAAGTTTTATATCGGGTGCAATTAAATCGGTGCTAAGGTTAGCTTGTAAATTTTGTTGTATAGATAAAAGATGTGCTTTAATCTTTTGCAGGTGCTCTAAATGCCGGGTGTTGGTAACTAATGTGTTTTCAGTATTTATTTCCTGTTGAATTATTTTATTATAAAGTGTATCAGTAAGTTGTTGAATACCGTTTTTATTTTTGGCTGAAATGTATAAATAGTTTTCATTTTTATTGGTGGGCAGTTTTGCGTCTATTTTATTTACTACTACAATATAATTTTTATGCCTGATGCTTTGCAGCAGTTCGGTATCAATATCACTATCTTCCACAATCATTAGAACTATATCAGCCTGTTCAATTTTTTCCCTGCTTTTTTTTATACCAATAGTTTCAATTTCATCTTGTGAATGACTTCTAATACCTGCTGTATCAATAAAATGAAAAAGTATGCCTTTAATATTTATAGTTTCTTCAACTGTATCTCTTGTAGTACCTGCAATGGCGCTTACAATGGCCCTTTCGTCATTAAGCAAAGTATTCAGCAAGGTGCTTTTACCAGCATTGGGTTTACCAATAATTGCAACTTTTACGCCATTAGTAATAACATTTCCTAAATTAAAAGAATCAATAAGACTGCTTATTTTCAGAAGAGAATTATCTAAAAGTTCATTAAATTTTTTTCTGTCGGCAAACTCAACATCTTCTTCGGCGAAATCTAATTCAAGTTCCATTAATGCACTAAACTCAATTAGTTTTTCTCTTATCTCAATTAAATCTTTTTTAAACCCGCCTTTTAAATTATGCAGTGCTGCCTGCTGCTGTGCATTACTGTTACTTGCAATTAAATCTGCCACCGATTCTGCCTGTGTTAAATCTAACTTACCATTTAAAAAAGCACGTTGAGTAAATTCTCCCGCTTTTGCCAGTCTTGCGCCTTTGTGTATGCAAGCCTGCATTATTTGTTGCTGAACATAAGCACTTCCATGGCAGCTTATTTCCACCACATCTTCGCCGGTATAACTTTTAGGATTTTTAAAAAGAGAAATTACTACTTCATCAATTACTCCATCATCTTCTTTTAATAAACCTACATGCAGTGTGTGTGACAGCTGATTATTTAAATTTTTTGAAGGGAACAACTGATTGATAATTGCAATTGCCTGCTGTCCACTTAACCTTACAACACCAATAGCACCAATGCCAGGCGGGGTTGCAATCGCTACAATGGTATCTTCCCAAACAGAAATGTTGTTTTGCATGCGGCAAAGATACCGCCTGTGTTTACTAAGGCAGAACTTTAGGCATTAATTTTTTGCCAGTATTTTTTTATCCGCCTCATTCAGCTCATCTATAAAATAATGCTTAATATTATTGATGGTTACTTCATCGGCCATATCAACAAAGTTTTTAAATGCAGATTCAGCCCCGGGTTTAATTATCAATACCATATCATCTGCAGTGCCTTTTGCATTTTTTACTGCAGCTAATTTTTGGAGCAGAATTTTCCTAATGCCCTCGTTTGTAAAAGCAGTTTCTTTTACAGGTGGATTATTTTCGGGCATACCCTCGTAATAAAATATCTTATTGTCTTTGCCCAGCATAACCGTAAGTACGCAAGTTTCACAAACAGGATTTTTAATTGTATCAATTTTATCATTGGGTGTTATTAAATTCATTGCGGTAGGCTTTGTTAGTGCCGTAGTAAACACAAAAAAAGTAAGTAATAAAAAACCTAAATCAACCATCGGAGTTAGATCTACACGGGTACTTTTTTTATTTAATTTTTTACCGTGATTTTGTTTTGCTGTTGTTGCTGTTTGTATTTCTGCCATAGTTGTAAGTTTTATAAGAGACAGCAAAACAATTCTTTTCCATAATCAACAGCACAAAAAAAATCCTTCCGTTAAACGAAAGGATTTGAAATATTTTTAAAAGAAAATTTTACTGAGGCTGAACCGAAAAGGTAATTGGCTGACGGCGATATGCATTTACATTACGTCCGTTTTGTATTGCTGGCGTCCAGTTTTTGGTTCTTTTAATAACCCTTATTGCTTCCTGGCAAATACCATAACCCGGATCACTTTCGCAACTAATATCGCTTAAGCTGCCATCTTTGCTTACAACAAATTTTACTATTACGGTAAGGTTACCTTCTGGTGCACCGTTTTCGCCGGGCACTTCGGTATTAAGATTTTTTTCAAGATAGCTGCGCCATGCCCTGTCTCCTCCGGGGAAACCAGCTTCTACTTCCACCTTGGTAAATATCTTTCCTTCATCATCATCTACTTTTGGCACTTCAACAACACCAGTTCCTTTATCTTCCACCGGTGCCTGTACTACCTGTTCTTTATTATCACTTTCTACAGTTTTTGTACTGATGGCCTGGTCTTCCTTTATCTCCTCAATTTTCTCTTCAGGTTTTACCTCTTCATCTTTTACAATTTTAGGAGGTGTAAATTTTACCTGGTTAATTTCGGGAGGTGGCGGTGGCTTTGGCGGTGGCGGTGGCGGTACTACAGGTGGTGGCGGTTCTTTTTTTAATTCTGCCATTTGTGTATCTACCACATCAATAGTTTCAGCACTGTTTTTGCCTA
>NZ_JANPCM010000069.1:0-9001 GCF_031430955.1 Ferruginibacter sp. | reverse complement strand
CATTGTCATTAGTTCAAGAGTGGTATTTACTTCTTGGGCTTGGTAGGGATTTTTTGCAAAATCCAGCTCACTGGTACTCATCACCATACCAAACCACGTAAAGATGTCGGCAATATGAGTAGCCAATGCTTTAATGGTCATACTTTTTTCGTGTGGCTTCCAGCCAAACTTATCGGTAGGAATAACAGAAAGTATTTTACGGGTGGTTACTGCTTCTCTTTCTAATTCTTGTTGAAATGCTGCGATTTGTGACATAGTTGTAATTTTTTTGTTTGAGATACAAAGAAACTTTAGGGTTGTGACAACCCTATGTCAGCAGTAAAAAATTTATTTTTAAAAAACAAAAGTAACACACATAATAATGTCTCCGCCACAGGCGGATGTTTAAGGCGGTTTAATTTAGCAGGGTCTTTCTAAAATAATATGTTGGCTTCAACAAGCTCAGCTTGATTTTAAAATTTATTTTACTTTCTTACCAATTGAAATCAACACTTCTTTCACAATCTCCTTCAAACTTTGCGGACTAACAATATCCGCATTATCGCCAAACAACATATACCATCTTGCAAAACCATTTAGCGAACCTGTAAGAAAAGTCATCTCCACTTTATCACCCACTTCTTTTTGAGAAACAAAGCCATTATAATATTTCTGATCGCCAAAATAAGGAATCGCTTCTTTATTAATTAAGAGGATAACCGTATGCAATTCTTTTTCCTTAGTTACTTTATTTAAAAAGCTTTTTAATGCAGGGTGTTGTTTTTCAAAATGTTCGTCGGTTACTGTAAGTTTTCCTATACTGCCGAATTTAAAAGTGCGGTAATCTTTACGAAGCCTGCAAAAGGCCACCATATACCAGTTTTCGCCTAAATAATAAATGCCCACCGGCTCCACATCTCTGCGGCTTTGCTGCTGGTTGTGGTTGGCAAAATAATTTATGTGCAGCACATTTTTTTGTGCAATACTTTGCAATACATTTTGCAGATGAATAGTATCGTTGGTGCGTTTGGGTATGTATTGGTTTTCTATTACTTCAATATGCTGCTCCATATCTTCCAGGTAATCTTTTTCGGTAAGGCGCAACACCGCTTTTACTTTTAGCATAGCTGTGCCGTAATTTTTTTGGGTAGATTCATCCGTTAATTTCTCCACCAATTTTTCTGCTGTTAAAAAAGCAGTAGCCTCTTCTTTTGTAAACATCACTGGTGGTAAACGATACCCTTCCATTATGGAATAACCGATACCGGCTTCGCCAATAATCGGCACACCAGCTTCGTCCAGTGCTTTTATATCACGGTAAACAGTGCGTAAACTCAGCTTAAACTTATCAGCAATTTCCTGCGCCTTTACAACTCTTTTAGATTGTAATTGAATAAGGATGGCGGAGAGGCGGTCGATGCGGTTCATATATAATAAATGGAAAGTAAAAATAAATTAAACGCCGCATCTTTCTTTCCATTTATAAAGAGAAAGATTGCGATTATATTTTTACAATTTCCACCCTCCTGTTCTTTGCCTTACCTTCATCTGTTTTGTTATCGGCAACAGGTTTTGTTTGCCCCCAACCTTTTGATGACAGTAATGCTTTATCAATGCCTTTGGAACTGATCGCAGCCATTACGGCTTTTGCCCTGTTCTCAGAAAGTGTTTGATTAGCCGGGCCATTGCCCACGTTATCGGTATGGCCTTCGATACTCACTTTAAGTGTGGGATTTGCTTTCAGCATTTCCACTATTTGATCGATGATGGGTTGCGATTCGGGCTTAATGGTTGATTTACCGGTTTCAAAATTGATGTATAAAGCAATATGGCCATCGGTGTTCAATGCATCAAATATTCCAACAGCTGTTATTTCCTGTTTCATTGCTTCGATCTCCAAAATGGTGAGATAATAAGCATCTGTATTATCATTGCCTATGGCTTCAATTTTAACCCAAACTTCAGCGCTGGGCTTTACCAATTTAAATGTAGCCATACCTTCGCTTGCACTGAGGAAAACTGTTTCACCCCCGATCTTTTTTGCAGCGGCTTCATAATTCCTGAGAATTTGTAAACAACTGGGTTTGGATTTACCCGACTCTGTATAAAAATCGTAACGCACTACGGATTTGGTGCCCTCCTTTGTAACATTCTTAGTGCCGCCTGCCGCAAGGTTAAATTCTACCGCATCAAAATTGTTAGCTACTTCGGTTATAAGATAATTCGGCATCCTTGTCGGAAACATAGGATTATCCTTGGCGCCTTCTATATCCTGCTGGGCAAATGCTGAAGCAAAAAATAAAAATGCCATCGTTAAAGCAATCGTTATCTTTTTCATTATTGCTGGTTTTTGGTGCAGTGTAAAATAGACAAAAGTTATTGCGATTCAAATAGCAATAAAAAAATAAAGGCTTATAATCTTGGGTTAACAGGCTTAATAGGTTTATCAAAATAATTAACGCCACGGGTTTTTAATTTTCTTTTAAAAACTTTATCACCAGCAGTGATGTAGAGTATATTAAAATCAGCATCGCCAAAATACACATTTGAAACCTGATTGTTTGATGGCGGTATTGGTAATATAGCATTCACACGCCCTAACTGATCCATAATTTGTACACCAATTTTTGTGGCAACAAAAACTCTTCCTGCTGTATCAATCTTTAGTCCGTCCGACCAGGCATTGTAATCAGTATCCGCTGTATGAAGCCAGCCATAGCGTTGTTTATAGGTTAATGTTCCGTCGGCTTTTATTTTATAGATCCATATCCAATGGGTGGCCGATTCGGTAACATACAATTGTGTTTGATCGGGTGAAAGTGTAAGACCGTTTGCAAATTTAATGCCTTCATCCACCACCAGCTTTTCACCATTGGGGCGAATGAGATAAAGTTTGCTTGGCCTTGTTGTACCATCTGGTGAGGTTACATAAATATTTCCATTGGCTGCAACCAAAAGGTCGTTGCCATTAATGCTGTCTGCAACCACTGTTTCTTTTTCATTTTTATCATAGCTTAAAATTTGTTTTGTGCCGCCAGCCACAGTATATCTTTTACCATCGGGGCCAAAACTTGTACCACTTGCTCTTTTCGAATCTATATTTAATGCAACCGGTTTCCCATCCAATCCAATTGTATATGTTTTTGAAACAGGAATATCCTGGTAATATATTTCGCCTGCGGCATTGGCTGCAACCCCTTCAGTAAATTTATAATCCTGCCCAACCAATTCCCAATCTTCGCCGGTAATAAGCAGGGTACTTAAGAATTGGTTTTTTGAATTTCCCTTTACAACTGCCTTTGGCCAGTCTTTCCAGAGCCAGCGCATCGCATCCGGAAAAACAGCCGTGCCGTGGTTACCATTATGCCCGCCTTCGCCCCATACATGGTTCACTTCATAACCGGCAAATGTCAATGCTCTTTCCATGGATTCATTTGCCTTCCACCAATCGCCGGCATAAATATTATTGTCATTAGCACCATCCTGCATAAAAATACGGATAGGCTTGGGTTCATATTTACGGACGAGTATCGGGTAGCGGTCGGCACCACGCAAACCGGTATAAGTTCCTATTGCACTAAACACTCTTGAAAATGCTTCGGGATGTTCCCATGCTGCAGTAAATGCACAAACAGCGCCGCTGCTGCTGCCACCAATGGCACGGTCGTTTCCATTTTTTGATAAACGTATCACACGGCCGTCACTGGTTTTTTGTTTTTCCACTTCTGGCAAAATTTCAGTCAATAAAAAACGGGCATACGCATCTCCCAAACCATCATATTCAAAGCTGCGGTTAAAGCGGTCGAGTGCATTGGAGCCGCTATCTGCCAATACTTTTCCGGGGGTAATAAATACACCGATGGTTACCGGCATTTCTTTTTTATAAATAAGATTGTCAAAAACTGTGGGTGCTTTCCATTGTATGCCATCCTGGTTTACATACACACAGGCAGGTTGCTCAGGTTTGTATTGTTTTGGAATATATATCCAATACTCTCTTGATGTACCCGGAAATATTTTCGATTGGGTAAATGTAAATTTCAATATTTCGCCTTTGGGTACACCGGCATGTTCTACGCTGGCGGAATCAATGGGGTATTTTTCTGTTGGGGGTTGGGCGAATAAATGGGTTGCAATAAACATGCAAATGAAAAGAAGGAGTTGTTTCATGGTCAATCGTTATAGATGAAAAGGTTTGTTTTGATTTAATGCCTGCTAGATAAGAGCTCAATTACATTTTATTGTTAATTCTAACAGTTCTTAAAAAATATCTTGAATTCTCTAAAAAAATATCCTTTAAAGAATCTTTTTGTTTCGTTAACAATTCAAAATTAAATTCTACTCCATTACCCTTTACACTTGTTGCTGCTAATATTTTTTTCGAATATTGATACTTTGCAGTATCATAGAGGTCAATCAAAAATATTGAATAATAACGACCTCCTATTTTTTCAATCGTATCAGAGTAGATTTTATAAGTATCCGGACTAACCAACAAACTTGCTTTTTTGTGCTGATGCAAATGTAAAAAAAGAGCGCTATCATAATCAGCATGAAAAGGAAAATAACCAGAATGGCTTATTGTAAAACTTTCTATTGAGTCTTTGAGATCAAACCACATCCAACCAGATTCTTTGTTAATAGGGAAAGACTTTGGCTGAAATCTATATTTAATTTTATCACAAGGCGAACCACAATCTGAATGATGTGTCCAGGAAAAATTGGTATCATACCGTGATGGTAATGAAATGGTAACTGTACCTAAACTATCGGCCAGTTTAATAATATTAGTTTTTGATTTCTCGGGAGGAGTAATAATAACATCAACTTTTGAAATATTATTGCAGGCTATAAAAAAAATTATTAATAATATAAAAAGAAAAAACCTCACTGTTTATAAATATACAATTCTCTGTTTAATTTAACATTACAAAATTGATAATAAAAAAACCGAAGCATGATAGCTATCGGTTTCAAACATGAATAATTTTTTCAGAGGTTAGATCTTAAAACTCTACGGAAAATAGCGATATATATCTTTTCTTGGTAAAACCCTCACCAATTCTACAGTATTGTTTTCAAAAAAGAAACCTACACGATAATCTCCAATTCTTATCCTGTATGCAGTCCTATATCCTGTTAATTTTTTACAGGCTTTTATTTCTGAAAGTTTTCCAGCATTTTCAATAGCCAAAATAATAGCAGCAATTTCTCTTTGAATTTTTACAGGCAGTTTCAAAGCGTCTTTTTCAAAAGATTGCCTTACTTCAACATTCATTTTTTACCAGATAGGCTTTTAAGGAAAGTTTCTTTTGCAGCTTTGCTGAGGAGTTTGGTTTTACGGCCTTTTATCATAGCTGCATACAACGCCGCGTCTTCTTCGGCTTCTGAATGAAAACCTATTTTTAAACTACTGAGAAAAGCTTTTAAAACCCTTTCCTCATTTTTATTTTTAGGTTGTACTATAAGTGTCATAATGTAAATTTAATTGTTTTAATTTAAAACTCCGCACTCTTCGGATACCTCGGAAAAGGAATTACGTCCCTGATGTTTCCCATACCTGTTACAAACTGTACCAAACGCTCAAAACCTAAACCAAAGCCTGCATGCGGACAAGCACCAAATTTTCTCGTATCTAAATACCACCACAATTCTTCCGCAGGAATATGCATTTCTTCCATGCGCTTTAATAATTTATCCATGCGTTCTTCTCTCTGGCTGCCACCAACAATTTCGCCAATGCCGGGAGCAAGTATATCCATGGCAGCAACGGTTTGTCTGCCGGGTTCGCAATTATCATTCTGGCGCATGTAAAAAGCTTTTATCTCCGCAGGATAATCAGTAAGAATAACAGGTTTTTTAAAATGCTTTTCTACTAAATACCTTTCGTGTTCGCTTTGCAGATCAACACCCCATTTATCTATCAGGTAAGTAAATTTTTTCTTTTTGTTATGATTGCTTTCTCTTAAAATTTCTATTGCTTCTGTATAGGTTAATCTTTCAAAATTATTATCAACTACAAAATTTAATTTATCAAGTAAGCCTAATTCACTTCTGTCAATTTGTGGTTTTTGTTTTTCTTCTTCTTCCAAACGTTGTGCTAAAAATTCCAAATCTTCTTTGTTGTGTTCCATTGCATGTTTAATCACATACTTAATAAATTCTTCAGCAAGGTTCATGTTATCTTCCAGATCATTAAACGCCACTTCGGGTTCAATCATCCAAAATTCTGCAAGATGTCTTGTAGTGTTACTGTTCTCTGCACGAAAGGTTGGGCCAAAAGTATAAATATCACTGAAAGCCATAGCCGCTAATTCACCTTCTAATTGTCCGCTTACGGTAAGGTTGGTGCTGCGGCCAAAAAAATCTTCTTTAAAATTGATAGAGCCATCTTCGTTTTTAGGAGCGGAGCCATCCAATGGCAAAGCAGTTACTTTAAACATTTCACCAGCGCCCTCGGCATCGCTTGCAGTAATTATTGGTGTGTGCAAATACACAAAACCTTTGTCATTAAAAAATTTATGAATAGCAAATGCCAACGCATGGCGCACACGAAATACGGCACTGAATGTGTTGGTTCTAAAACGTAAGTGAGCGATCTCCCTTAAAAACTCCAAACTGTGTTTTTTGGGTTGCAGAGGAAATTTTTCTGCATCGCTATCGCCCAGTATTTCAATTTCGGTAGCTTTTAATTCCACTTTTTGTCCTTTGCCTAAAGAGGGAATTACTTCACCTGTTGCTTTAATACAGGCGCCGGTAGTTAAGCGTTTTAAAAGGGCCTCATCAAACTTGCCCAGCTCGGCAACTATTTGTATATTATTATTGGTACTGCCATCATTTAAAGCTATAAACTGGTTGTTGCGAAAGGTACGTACCCAACCCATAACCGTAGCCTGGTAATTGGCATTATCGCTGGCCAGCAATTCCTTAATCTTAATTCTTTTATTGAACATAAATTCTATTTGTGGAGTGCAAAGATAAGCTACAGAAGAAATTTTCCCGCCGATTGCGCAGATGTCGCAGATAAAATAGAGTTTATTCTGCGTAATCGGCGATATCTGCGGGCACTCTCACCAAAAAAATTTGTATTTTTCCCCAAAAACACCGTAATATTGTGGCGGAATCCAACTGGTAAGTTTTATCTATCATTCGCTTTATCAGAAACTCATATTCCAATCAATTATAAATTCTCAATTACATTTTCAGATTTAAGACGGTTTTTTTGAAGAAATTATTTTCAACCTTTTATGTACGATATTTCACAACTGAACGACCTGCTCGTTCCTGAATTGCTTGACATTGCAGATCATTTTACAATCTCCAACGCAAAAAAATTAAATAAGCAGGATTTGATAACTCAAATCCTGGATAAACAATCCCATATGAACTCAGCAAAAAACGAAGAAGAAAAGCCTAAACGCAAACGCATTATTAAGCCTGCCGACGATGCAGAAACAGCACCAGAGCCAAAACCAGCCGCAGTAAAAGCTAAAAAACCCGAAGCAGAAAAAAAGCAGGCGGTTAAAAGAGTTGTTGAAAAAGAAGAGGAAGAAGAGCTGCAACCAATTACCAGTGAACAAAGCACCATTCCTGCCGCCATTGCACAAATGCTGCAGGCCGAAGATGGCGATGTACAACTGCCCGAAACACAAATGGAAGAAACACCGCAGCAGCAAACCAAACAATACCAGCAGCGCAACAACCAGCAGGCTTTTAACATAGAGTTTGATGGGGTTATTTTAGGCGAAGGTGTTTTAGAAATGATGCCCGATGGCTATGGTTTTTTACGCAGCAGCGATTATAATTATTTATCGTCTCCCGATGATATTTATGTTTCTCCTTCCCAAATAAAATTATTTGGTTTAAAAACGGGTGACACTGTGTATGGAAGTGTGCGTCCGCCAAAAGAAGGCGAAAAATATTTTGCTTTATTAAAAGTAGATACTATAAATGGTAAAAGGCCCGATGAAGTACGTGACCGTGTGCCGTTTGATTATTTAACACCGTTGTTTCCTTTCGAAAAATTAAATCTTTGTACCAAAGCAGATAATTACAGCACCAGGATAATGGATTTGTTTACACCAATTGGTAAAGGACAGCGTGGATTGATTGTTGCCCAGCCAAAAACGGGTAAAACCATGTTGCTGAAAGAACTGGCTAATGCTATTGCAGAAAACCATCCGGAATGTTATTTGATGATTGTACTGGTGGATGAAAGACCGGAAGAGGTTACCGATATGGAACGCAGTGTAAGGGCCGAAGTTATAGCCAGCACATTTGACGAACCTGCAGATAAGCATGTAAAAGTGAGTACGATAGCTTTGCAAAAGGCAAAACGTTTGGTAGAGTGCGGACACGATGTAGTTATTTTATTAGACAGCATTACACGTTTGGCAAGGGCACATAATACTGTTGCACCCAGCAGCGGTAAAGTATTAAGCGGTGGTGTGGAAGCTAATGCTATGCAAAAACCAAAACAGTTTTTTGGTGCGGCACGTAAAATAGAAAATGGTGGATCGCTTACTATTATTGCAACCGCTTTAGTTGATACCGGCAGTAAAATGGATGAGGTAATTTTTGAAGAATTTAAAGGAACCGGTAATATGGAATTGCAACTGGAGCGTAAATTATCTAACAGAAGAATTTACCCTGCAATAGATTTGGTAGCATCATCTACAAGGCGTGATGATTTGTTATTAGATAAAGACACCTTCCAGCGCATGTGGGTATTGCGTAAGCACATGGCCGATATGAACCCCGAAGAAGCGATTAATACTTTGTTGAAAAATATGAAAGGCACAAAAGATAATGCAGAGTTTTTAACGAGTATGAATGGATAGGAGCAATGAATAATTGAAAATTGATAATGAATAATTATAGCCGCTGGTTTTTAACCGGCGGTTTTTTATTTCAATGTAATAACAAACTTTATATTATTTTTATTACCAAACATTTTATATGCTAATAAACAAAGCCAGGATATTAATTTGCTTTTTGCTGGTACAAAATTTTTGTTTTAGCC
>NZ_JANPCM010000068.1:0-7956 GCF_031430955.1 Ferruginibacter sp. | reverse complement strand
GTTTCATCGCACCTTTTGCGGCATCACGGCTTTTTTCACCGGCATTGTATTTATAAATATTGTATTGCTGTTGTGGTAAATTAGCAAGGGCAGTATTATATACCACATCAGGCTGCAGGCTGGCAATATCATCAATGGGGATTCTATCAATGGGAGGAGTTTCAATTTCAAAAGGTTCCGCAGCATCTAAATTTAAGCTGGCTTTTAAGTTTAGCAAACTTTGCTGCACATTGCCTTTTGCGGTAATATAGCTGGAGCTGTCTCTGGCTACCTGCGCCTCCAGTTCGGCAGCATTTAATTCCGGTAAACTTCCGGCATCAACTAATTTCCTGGTATTACTTAATTGGGCTTTCGATTGCTGCAATTGCACACCCACAATTTTTCCCTGTTCCATATTTAATAAAACCTGCAAATAATTAACGGCAATTAAGAGCGCCACATCGTTTTTTTGTTTTTCTACAAAAGCACGGCTGGCAAGTGCTTCCAGCTTATCCGCTTCAATAATATTTTTTTTACTAAACCAGTTAAATATCGAAACACTGCTTTGCATGCCCAAACTGGTGTTGAAAAATTTTTGATCTTCAAATATCCCGGTAGTGGGGTTTTCCCTGCGGCCAAAACTCATGCTGTAATTATTATTTAAATTCAGCGAAGGGATTTGAGATAGTTTATCCTGCTTTAACTGTATATCCGAAAACCCTGTTTGTATAACAGCCTGGCGCACATTAAAATTGTGTTCAATGCCATATACAATACATTTTTGCAGGCTCCATTTTTCCTGGGCTTTTGCCTGCATAATTATTGAAACTAAAAGTATAAGAGAGTAAAGTTTATAGCGCATACAACAAAAATAAATAATCTGTACCGAACCAACTAAAAACTAAATGACAGGCGGTAAAGATTAAGCGCTCATTTTTTCAAATGCCTGTTCCAGGTCTTTAATAAGGTAATCCGCATCTTCCAAACCCACATATAACCGCAGCATGCGGTGTTCTTTATTGGCAACATTAAAATCGGCGGGTTGTATACCCGAGCATTTAGGGATAATTAAACTTTCGTGGCCACCCCAGCTAACTGCCATAAAAAAATGCTGCAGGTCTTCACAAAACTTTTCTATGATATTTATATTTTCGGCTTTAATAATAAAAGTAAATAAACCGCAGGCACCACTCATTTGCTGTTTAGCCAATTCGTGCTGCGGAAAATTTTCATCAAAAGGAAAAATTACGGTTTCCACTTTTGGATGCTGCTTTAAATAAGCTACCACTTTTTTTGTTGAAGCAGTAATACGGTCCAATCTTGCCGGTAATGTTCTTAATCCCCTTAATAATAACCATGCATTAAAAGGTTGTATCCCGCTGCCAATATTCATATACTCACTGTTGAATATTTTTTCTATCATTTCTTTTTTGCCACTCAGTACCCCACCTAACGTATCACTGTGGCCGCCGATGTATTTGGTAGCAGTTTGCATAGCCAGATCAATGCCGTACTCAATTGGCTTTTGATTCAAAGGCGTACAATAACTGTTGTCAATAATAGTAATGATATTTTCTGCTTTGGCTAATTCAGCAACGGCTTTTAAATCCTGCAGTTTATAATCCCAGCTGTTGGGGCTTTCTAAAAAAATCAACGTAGTGTTGGGCAAAATGGCACGTTCAAAATTTTCTATTGCAGTGCCATCAATATAAGTTGTGGTAACATTAAAGCGGGGCAAAATATCGTTGAATAATTTTTGTGTCCACGTGTAGGGTTTAGCCACACTTACTATATGATCGCCGCTTTTTACATTGGCCAGCACAGCAGCAAAAGTAGCAGCAGCGCCGTTGTTAAACACTAAACAATCTTCTGCACCATCCAATGCTGCTAATTTTTTTCTTAAAATATCTACTGTTGGGTTTCTGCCACGGCTGTATAAATAAGTGCTGTATTCATCAGCAAATGCACTACGCATTTCGGCAACTGTTTTAAAAACAAAATTGCTGGTTTGCATTATGGGTGGGGCCACAGCGTTAAAATAATTTTCCCTGTCTTCGGCAAGTTCGTTAATAATGTAGGAGATATCCATCATGATATATTAATTTTTATTCTTTTTCAGTTGCGCCAGAAAAAAATACAATCCTGCAAATACGGCCATTACTGCAAGCCCTGTTAGCGCTGCATACTTATTTTCTTTATAATCTAAAGCAATACTTATAGCAACAAATATATAAGCTGTAATAAAAACCAGCGGCATTAAAGGAAACCATTTCATTTTATAAATACCTGTATCATCCAAATGCTTTGTTTTTTTTCTTAAAATAAAAATGGTGGCGGCAGAAAGTATCATCCCAAAGCAATCTAAAAAAATAGTAAAGCTTAATATACGGTCAAACTCTTTTGCCCAAAAAATAATGATAATACAAATGGCAGCAAATACAGATAATGAAACGGTGAGCACATCGGTATTGGAATTTCTTTTTTTAAATACCGGGGGTAAAATATTATCCTCACTCATGGCATACATTACCCTTGGATTACTCATGAGTAAAACATTTACATAAGCCAGTACGCTTAAAAACAAAAATCCTGATAAAACCCTTTCAGCATTTATACCAAATATTTTTGAGGCCATAAAAGCGGCTATGTTTTTTGTATCCTTATCATGCAGCGTATCAAACCCAATTACTTTTATGTAAGCATAATTTATGGTAAGGTATAAACCAACAATAATAGCAATGCCAAAGAAAATGCCCCGGGGAACATTTTTTGGCGCATCATTTACTTCGGCACCAAAATTTATTGTTTGCTGATAACCGCCATAGGTAAAACTTACAGCTACAAGACCAATACCAAAAGCTTTTATATATTCTTTAAAAGTGGGGGAAACGGCTGATTGGTTGGTCAGTTGATTTACTGAACTGTTATCTGCAAAAAATAATGGTGCAATCAGCAACAGTATCAAAATAATTTTTATTATGGTTAAAACATTTTGTGTTTTAGCACTCATTTTTAACCCGGCTAAGTTTACACCATAAAAAATAATAATAGCTGTAATGGCAATAATGATATGTATGGTTTGAATATAATTTACATTGGCGGTAACTTTCATCCATTCTAAATCTTTTGATAAAGGAATAAAAATTGCAGTAATATATTCTCCGCCTACTAAAGCCACAGCAGCCAGTGATGCTGCATTGCTTATCAATATTACACAATTAATAGCAAAGGCAACCGAAGGGTGATAAGCATAAGAAAAAACTTTATAGTAGCCACCAGTTACAGGCAGGCGACTGCCAATTTCGGCATAGGTTAATGCACCGCACAATGCAATTAATCCTCCGGCGATCCATGCAGCAAAAAATAAAAAAGTATTGGGAGATGCCTGGGCCACATTTAACGGTGTACGAAAAATACCCATACCAATTACCAGGCTCACTACAATCATGGTAAAATCAAAAAGATTAAGTTTGTTTGTTTTTGCTGTCATGCTTTGAAGATACGGTAAATTTGTTTTGCCAATAACTGTTAGCAGCTTAAAAACTGGCGGATAAATTTTTAAATAATTAAGTATAATTTTTAATGAAATGAAACTCTCTATAAAAAATATGGTTTGCAACCGATGCGTAACGGCGGTAAGGCTATTGCTTGAAGAGTTGAAAATGCCTGCGGGAGTTGTAACAATCGGCGAAGCGGTACTTTTAAAAAATGCAACTGCCGCACAATTGAAGCAGCTTAATGTACGGCTTAAACAAATTGGATTTGAATTACTGGACAATCAAAAACATCAACAGGTAGAAAAAATAAAAAACCTGCTTATTGAAAAAGTACAGTCTGGCGAAATAGAAGAGCACTTCAGCCTGAGTGAATTTTTAAGTAAAGCACTTCATAAAGAGTATAATTATCTTTCCCGATTGTTTTCCGCAGTTGAAAGTGTAACGATTGAACAATTTTTTATTCTTCAAAAAATAGAAAAAGTAAAGGAGTGGCTGGTGTATGATGAATTGAACCTGAGTGAAATTTCGTACCGGCTTGGTTACAGCAGCGTGGCACACCTTTCTGCACAATTTAAAAAAGTAACCGGCTTTAGCCCAAGTGCTTTTAAAAAAACAGGCACCCACAGAAAATCAATCGACGATGTGTAACATTTAAATACAACTCTTTTCCCTAATTATATAACGTGGTATAAGTGTGTGATAATAATTTTGTGGTGTAAATAAAATATTATGACACACACATATAACATTACTGGTATGACCTGCAGCAGTTGCCAGGCAAAAGTGCAGCAACTTTTATTGCAGGTTGCAGGCATTACAAAAGTAGAAGTGGACCTGCAGAAAGCTGAAGCTTCCGTACAAATGGATAAACATATTGCTACCGGCATTTTACAAAATGCTTTAAAAGATTTTCCAAAATACCAGTTAACCGAAAAAGTAACCGCACGGCCCGCTGTTGCTGAATTTAATACTGAAGCAGAAAAAAAATCGTGGATAGCTACTTATAAACCGGTGCTCCTCATCTTTGGATACATTACAGCGGTAAGTTTATTAATTGAAAACCTGGACGGCGCATTTGTATTAATGCGGTGGATGAATAATTTTATGGCTGGTTTCTTTTTAGTATTTTCTTTTTTTAAATTATTAAACCTTAAAGGTTTTGCCGAAAGCTACAGTAGGTATGATATTTTAGCGAAACGCTGGAACGGATGGGGATATTTATATGCGTTTGCCGAGCTGGCTTTAGGTGTTGCATTTATAACCGGCTTTTATCCGCTGCTTACAAATGCTGTTACCCTTATTATAATGGTGATAAGCATCATTGGTGTTTTACAATCAGTTTTAAATAAACGCAAAATAAAATGCGCCTGCCTTGGTGATGTGTTTAATTTGCCCATGAGTACCATTACTATAATTGAAGATGCATTGATGATTGTAATGAGTGGCATTATGCTTATAAAAATGATATAGTGAGCGGCAATTTTTCTGAAAAATCCTTTACAATGTATTTATCAAAACATAGGGTTGCCGTATACAAGTTTGAAAATCCTTACTTTATTATACAAAAGCAGCAATCATTATTATGTAAATATTTTTTATAATTATGTAACAATATAACCCGGCCGTAGAGTAAATTTATATGCGGAGTTATATGATGTCTTCCTTTGAGTGGTTAGTAATGCAGCAAAGAGCCTAACGTTTGTTACAAAAGCTTTAAACAAACGAATATCATGCGACCTCCTGAGTCATATCATTATTTTTATTGAGGGTAGTTTGTTTCTTTAAACATTGATGTTAAGTTGTAGCGTATTTAATGTAACAGGTATAAAAGAATTTTATATGCATCTGGCAAAATGAAAAAAGTCTTTATAGCCATATTAGCTATTATATATATCACTACCTCTACTGGTGCTGTGCTTCATATGCATTATTGCATGGGCGAACTGGCGGATTGGGGACTGGGTCATAATGAATCAGCAATATGTGGCAAGTGTGGTATGAAGGAAGTAAAAGGTAGTAATAAAGGTTGCTGCAGCCATGAGCAAAAGTTAATAAAAAATGTAGCTGACCAAAAGACAACCCAACCTGCTTTTCAAAAGGCTCCCATAATTGCTGTGGGGGTTCCTGTTTCTTTTATTGAAATTCCCTCTAATAATTACCCTTATCCGGGTAAAGAAATTCCTGTAAGGTATGGGCTTATTCGAACCGATGGAGTAGCGGTTTATATTCGCCACTGTGTTTTCATTATATAAATTTTACCTGCTTATTACTGAATGGACAAATTTATTTGTCAGGCTTCCGCATTAATTTTTTCGCATCTACTTAATTATTCTGTTCAAATAAAAATTAAAAAAATGAAATATTTAAAAATGCTGATGATGGCAGCTTTAACCATCTTTACAATTTCCGTTTTTGCACAGCAAACTGCTGGCTCCAAAAAGAAAACTTCAAAACAGCAATTAGCAAAAGCATCTTATTGCTGCCCCATGCACCTGGATGAAGTAAGTGGTAAACCGGGAAAATGCTCACAGTGCGGAATGGATTTAACCAAATCAAAAAAAGAGCAGATGAAAATGGGCGTAATGAAAATGTATGTATGCCCAATGCATCCCGATATGGTAATGGACAAATCTGGCAAGTGTACCCATTGTGGGATGGATTTGAAAAAAACGGAAATGACTTATACTTGTCCGATGCATCCTGATGTAACCAGTACTAAACCCGGCAAGTGTCCTAAATGCGGCACTGCATTAAACCTGTCTCCTAAAGAACAAATGAAAATAGGTGCAATGAAAATGTATGCTTGCCCGATGCATCCCGATGTAGTGATGGACAAGGCAGGCAAATGTTCTAAATGTGGCATGAGTTTAAAAGAAATGGATAGGGCTTACAGTTGCCCGATGCATCCCGAAGTAATGATGGACAAGGCAGGTAAGTGCCCAAAATGCGGCACCCCATTAAACCTCACCCCCAAAGAAAAAATGAAAATGGAAACTATGAAAATGTATAGTTGCCCCATGCATGCTGATGTAACCAGCAACAACCCGGGCAAGTGTTCAAAATGTGGAATGAATTTAACGGAAAATAAACAATAAGTATTCTCATAATAGTTCGCAGAATGAAAATGATATTCTTCTGCATACAAATATTGACCATTGACTATTGACAAATCAAACTATCATTTATAAATATTTTCCATGGTTCAAAAATTAATTGAACTCGCTTTACGAAACAGGCTCATCGTTCTGCTGATAGCAGCGGGCCTGTTTGCGTATGGCATTTTTTCTATCAAACAAAATCCTATTGATGCCATTCCTGACCTGAGTGAGAACCAGGTAATTGTTTTTACAGAATGGATGGGCCGCAGTCCGCAGGTGATAGAAGACCAGGTAACTTACCCGCTGGTAAGCAACCTGCAGGGCATTCCAAAAATTAAAAATATCCGTGGGGCTTCCATGTTCGGGATGAGTTTTGTGTATGTAATTTTTGAAGACAATGTAGATATTTACTGGGCCAGAACAAGAGTGCTGGAACGGTTGAATTATGCACAACGATTATTACCGCAGGGCATCACACCTACGCTTGGGCCAGATGGAACCGGAGTGGGACATGTTTTTTGGTATCACCTGGATGCACCCAAAATGGATTTGGGAGAGCAACGGGCCTTGCAGGATTGGTATGTAAAATTTGCTTTGCAAACAGTGCCGGGTGTAGCGGAAGTAGCTTCCTTTGGTGGCTTTGAAAAACAATACCAGTTGGTGGTAGACCCTGTAAAGCTGCAGTATTACAATATCTCCCTGATGGATGTGATGAATAAAGTAAAAGCCAATAACAATGATGTGGGAGGCAGAAAATTTGAAATGGCAGATATGGCTTACATCATTCGTGGACTGGGCTACATAAAAAATAAAGAAGATGTAGAAAACATTGCATTAATAAATTACAATGGCATACCGGTAAGGGTAAAAGATATTGGAACAGTGCAGATGGGTGGCGATTTGCGCCTCGGCATTTTTGATATGGATGGAAACGGTGAAGTGGTAGGCGGCATTGTAGTAATGCGCTACAACGAAAATGCCAACAACGTAATTGCAGCCGTAAAAGAAAAAATGATTGAAGTGCAAAAAGGATTACCACCCGGTGTAACTTTTAAAACTTCTTACGACCGCAGTACATTAATAAAGGAAGCCATTGAATCTGTAAAAGGCACTTTGGCAGAAGAATTAATTGCAGTATCCATTGTGGTGCTGCTGTTTCTTTTTCACTGGCGCAGTGCGGTTATTATTCTCATTCAATTGCCCATCTCTGTAGCAGCAGGATTTATATTCCTGCAAATGTTTGGCATCTCGTCCAACATCATGTCGCTCACAGGTATTGCACTGGCAATAGGTGTGGTGGTAGATGATGGAATTGTTATGGTGGAAAATGCATATAGGCATATCAGCGAAGCACAGATGGCGAAGGGGTCGGGAGTCGGGAG
>NZ_JANPCM010000067.1:0-5232 GCF_031430955.1 Ferruginibacter sp. | reverse complement strand
AATACAGTCTCTAATGTAAATAACGCTGGTGTTTATTCAACTGCTACTACAGCAACATTAACTATAACTGCACCGCCAGTATCTATGAGTGGTTATCTATATCGTGTTGTGGTTTCCGGTAAAGCACCTTGTGGTTCTGTTAATTCAGCACAAAGGCTCTTAACAGTTAATCCTTTACCAACGATAGTTATAACTGCACTTCCTTACCAAAAAGTGTTACCTGGTTTAAAAACAACCCTCTCTTCAACAGTTACACCGGCTGCAGGCACTTATACGTGGTTGAGAAATGGTTTAACGGTAGCAAATGCTACCAGTAGTACATTGGTAGTAGACGTAGATGGGCTGGGTGATTACAGATTAAGGGTTACTGACGTAAATGGTTGCACCAATTTATCCAACCAGGTTACTATATCTGATTCTGTAAGTGGAAAAGTCTTCATCTATCCTAATCCGAATAGTGGACAGTTCCAGGTTAGATACAACAGCTCATCCAACATCACTGCGTATCCACGTGGTATTAATATCTATAATTCTAAGGGTGAGAGGATATCGACTCAAACCTATTCTATTGCAAATCCTTATGCAAGAATGGATATTGATTTAAGAAACCATGGTACCGGAGTTTACTGGATTGAAGTAGTTGATCTAAAAGGCAACCGACTTGCAATGGGCAGAGCGGAAGTGATAAGATAAACTTGAGTAAATACTAATTAATACTTTCTAGTCCTCCGAATATTTCGGAGGACTTTTTTTATTGACTCATTTTAAAGCATTACTATTGATTTTCATGTTCATTTTCATCAATTTGGCAACTGTAAAAAAGAATAACATCAACCCGTCTTTATCGGCTATATTTTATTAACTTTGCCGTCCCGTTTAAAAAACCACGGGTTATTTTATGTCTTTCAATATTATTAAACAACTAAACGCAGATGCACAGGAAGGGGCGGCTCCACAAGATGTGGCCGAAACTGCTGCGATATCAAACGTGCCTGTAGAAGCACCGGTTGCTGAAACCGTTGCCACCGCTCATGATGATTTTGACTGGAGCGTTGATAAACGTAATGTAACAAGTTATACTGCTGATGAAAAATCAAAGTATGATACTGTTTACGACAATACGTTTAAACAAATTAATGATGGTGAAATGATACAGGCAACTGTAGAATCATTAACCAAAACCGACGCCGTTGTAAACATTGGCTTTAAAAGTGACGGCTTAATTTCTTTGAATGAATTCAGAGACATTCCCGGTGGTGTAAAAGTGGGTGATATCATTGAAGTAATGGTAGTTGAGAAAGAAGACAGGGAAGGTAACTTACATTTAAGCCGTAAAAATGCCCGTACTACAAGAGCATGGGAAAGAATTATGGAAGTACACAGAACTGGTGAAATTGTTACCGGTTTGGTTACCAGCAAAACTAAAGGCGGTTTAATTGTAGATGTATTTGGTATGGAAACTTTCTTACCCGGATCTCAAATTGACGTTAAACCTGTTACCGATTACGACCAGTTTGTAAATAAAACAATGGAATTTAAAGTGGTTAAAATTAATGAGACCATTAAGAATGCTGTTGTATCTCATAAAGCGCTTATTGAAAGTGATATTGAAGCTCAAAGAGCTGAGATTATGGGTAAACTGGAAAAAGGCCAGGTACTTGAAGGAACAATCAAAAACATTACTGACTTTGGTGCGTTTCTTGACCTTGGCGGCTTAGACGGTTTATTATACATCACTGATATTTCTTGGGGACGTATAAACCATCCTACGGAAGTATTGAAGATGGATCAAAAACTGAATGTAGTAGTATTAGATTTTGACGATGACAAAAAACGTATCAGTCTTGGTTTAAAACAATTAACTCCTCATCCATGGGATACTTTGTCTGAAGGATTAAAAGAAGGTGAAATTGTAAAAGGTAAAGTAGTGAACATTGAAGACTACGGTGCTTTCTTAGAAATTATGCCGGGTGTGGAAGGTTTGGTGCATGTAAGCGAAATTACATGGGCTAACACTCCTATCAATGCAAAAGAATTTTTTAAACTTAACGACGAGTACGAAGCTAAAGTGGTAACTCTTGATAAGGATACCCGTAAAATGAGTCTTTCTATCAAACAAATGACAGAAGATCCATGGAGCACTATTGAAACTGTTTTTCCTGAACACAGCAGGCATAAAGGCACAGTAAAAAACATTACGCCATACGGTGTTTTTGTTGAATTATCTACGGGTATTGGTGGCATGATCCACATCAGCGATTTAAGCTGGTTGAAACGTTTTAACAATCCTAATGAATACACTAAGGTTGGCGAAACTATCGACGTGGTAATTATGAACATTGATAAAGAAGGACGCAAACTGCAATTAGGCCATAAGCAAATTGAAGAAGATCCATGGAATACTTTAGAATCTACTTTCCCGATTGGCAGTGTGCATGAAGCTACTGTAATTAAGAAAGATGATAAAGGTGCCGTAGTACAATTGCCTTACGGACTCGAAGGTTTTGTACCTGCCCGCCATTTAGCTAAAGAAGATGGTAAAAATATTAATGCTGATGAAATTGCACAGTTCATGGTAATTGAATTTGACCGCAACGACAAACGCATTGTATTAAGCCATACCCGCCTTTGGGAGCAGGCTATTGAAGAAGTGAAGCAGGCCGAATTTAAAGAAAAGAAAGCCGATGCTGAAGTAACCAAAAAAGCGGTTAAAAATCTTCAAAGCAAAGTAGAAAAATCAACATTAGGTGATTTAGGTGTTTTAGCTAATTTAAAAGCTAAAATGGAAAGCGATGCAGCTGATACTGCAGCAGCTGAAACTAAAGAAGAACCTAAGAGCGAATAATTTTATTTAGTTTCTTGTATTTAAAATCCCACTGTAACAACGGTGGGATTTTTTTATTGCAAAAAAAAAATTTGTTCTGTTCCAATATTTCTGTGCAAAATAAAAGAGCTGCTTTTTTAAACAGCTCTTCTCTTAATCTATAAAAAAATATTATTGCAGAATAGTTACCTCAGTTCTTCTGTTTTGTGCTTTACCATCGGCGGTGGCGTTAGAGGCAACCGGTTTACTCATGCCATACCCTACTGCAGTTACCCGTGAAGGATCAATACCTTTAGTTAATAAATAAGCCCGTACTGTATTTGCCCTGTCTTGCGATAACAGCTTATTTTTTGCAGCAGTACCTACATTATCGGTGTGGCCACCCAGCTCAATTTTCTCATCATCTTTTCTGTTTAAATAAGCCACTAATTCATCCAGTACACCATAAGCGCTTTCTTCTAAATTTGCTTTGCCGGTTTCAAAATTACAATCTTCCAGTACAAAACTTTTTGCAGGTAAATGTTCTATATCCACTACAAAAGCCTCTTTGTAATAGGCATTACCTTTTAGTGCAGGTATTTCTAAAAAATTATAACTGGCAGAATCTTTAAAGCCTAAAATAAAGATTTCATAAGTATCTCCGGAGGGCAGCCTTACAGAAAATCTTCCTGCATCATCGGTTAAGCCCTGAAATTCTTTACCATTTAGTTTACTCTTAAATACAACAATTTCATTGTTAAGCACATTCTTTTTAAAATCCGTCATGGTAACATTTACCTGGGCATCTTTTGGGGTATTGGCATTTTGTACAGTGCCGTTTTGACTTACTGCCGCAAAGGGTAAAGTAATAGTTATCAGTAAATAAAAAATGTAGTGTTTCATCATTGTTTTTGTTTAATCGGGTGGTTAAAGATAAATAACTTCTTTAGTTTTCAATTATTGTGCCAGAGGGGGTTAAATTTAGGTAACTGGCTACTGGAAAGATTGGTAAAATATATTTTTTAACAAGGTTGTGGTTTTTGTTAGGGCAAGACGCTGAGGAAATTAATATGGTTGCGAAGGTTTAAAATCAGTTAAAAAACATATTAGAATTTAGCAATTGTTTTAATTGTTCCTCATACTTTTTCCGAAATTGCTACACTAGTTTCGCCGAATTATGACTCCTGAAATTGTATTTATTATTCTTCTTTGCCTATGAACTATATTTATTGACTTAGGTTTATTTTTTTTGTGAATTTTAGGACTTCCTGAAACTTCCCAATAATAAACATCCTTTTTGTTTTCCGGAATAAGAATTACCTTAAGATTGTCCTGATATAATATCGAATCATTGATCGCTATTCTTATAGCATTATCCTTTGTAATAAAATTGCATGATTTATTTTCTATTACACATTTTGGAATGCCTTCAAAAAACGGCAGATCCGATTCTAAACTTTTGTCTTTAGTAACTATAATGGGAAATCTAAACGAATAATCGAGTGAGGAAGAATACAACTCGAAAAAAAATGAAACAGTTCTAAATTTTATTTTCTTGTCTTTGTTTGATTTATATTCTAAAAAACAAGATTTAGTAGAATCAGGAAATGAAACAAAAAGATCAACCAGTTTAACTTTATTTGCTAAAGAATTAACCATTCTTTCAGCGATAATTGAATCAGCTTTTGCTTTATAAACCTGCAATTTATCCTGACTATATAAGGCTAGTGATCAGATATTCAGGCAAAGTGCAATTAGAATCTTCGGTATTTTTTTTCAAAAGAGTTGATTACATCCTTTAAATTTACAAATGATATTTTAAAATGCTGAATTAAATTACTATAAAAAAAATAAGTTTTGTATTAAATATTTTATAACAAAAACTTCATTAATGCCCAACAAAATCTTATTGCTGAGCATAGCCCGGATTGAAAAGCCCGAAACTGATTTTCAACTTTGCATTGCTGCCCATGCTTCAAAAACTACAACCTCGTCTGCAACCTCACCACCATTTCATTTTTCCAACTATTAAAATCACCGGCGATAATATGTTTACGGGCTTCGGTAACCAGCCATAAATAAAATGCCAGGTTGTGTACACTTGCGATAGTAAGGCCCAAAAATTCTTTCGCCTTCATTAAATGACGCAGGTAAGCCTTGCTGTAAAAATTACTTACCGGGCAATCAATACCGTCATCAATTACAGAAAAATCTTTTTCCCATTTTTTGTTGTCAATATTAATAATACCGTTTGATGTAAAGAGCATGGCGTTACGGCCGTTACGGGTGGGCATTACACAATCAAACATATCTATACCTAAAGCAATACACTCTAAAATATTCCAGGGCGTACCCACACCCATTAAGTAACGTGGTTTATTGTCAGGCAAAATATCGCAGCACAGTTCGGTGTATTCGTACATCATTTC
>NZ_JANPCM010000066.1:0-2017 GCF_031430955.1 Ferruginibacter sp. | reverse complement strand
GGCATTGTTTTTTAACGGACTAAATTCAACACAATCTTTTCATGGCTCCGAAAACACGGCCTTAGGTTCAAAGTCATTATATAATAACACCAACGGTTTTTACAATACCTCGGCCGGTTTTCAGTCTTTGTTTACCAACAGCACGGGATTTAGTAATACTTCCTTCGGCTCAAGATCTCTTTTTTCCAATACAACAGGCAATAACAACATCGCAAGTGGCGTGCAGTCTCTATTTAGTAATACTATAGGAAGTTTTAACCTTGCCAGTGGTGTACAATCATTATTTGCAAACGCTGTGGGAAACAACAATATCGCTATAGGTTATCAATCATTGGTTGCCAACAACATTGGCAGCAATAATGTTGCGATAGGCAATACTGCACTTAATACAAATGTAAGCGGTACCGGTAATACAGCATTGGGTTTTAATGCTGATGTAAATTTTTCGAACCTTAACAATGCAACAGTTTTAGGTAATGGCGCCACTGCAGATCTTTCTAATTCCATGATTTTTGGAAACAGCGCTGTTACTTCCTGGGCTTTTGGCCGCACAAGCGCCGCTGCAGGTAACGCATTGCAGGTGGGCACCAATGCAACAAACGGCAATGCGGCAAGATTAACTTCCGGAGGTGTATGGACCAACGCTTCCGACTCCACAAAAAAAGATAACATCACAAAAATAGATGGTGCCGATATCTTACTTAAACTAAATCAACTGCCCATTACCCGTTGGAAATATAAAGGCACCAGCGAATACCATATTGGCCCCATGGCTCAGGATTTTTATAAATTATTTAATGTAGGTACCGATGATAAAAGCATCAGCAGTATAGACCCTGCAGGCGTTGCATTAAAAGCCATACAGGCACAGCAGGAAGAAATTGATTTATTAAAACAACAAATCAGTTTATTGAAAACAGAAGTCGAAAAATTAAAACAGAAATAAATAAAGGGAAAATAAAATCAAAAAATCGTTTTAAAAATAAAATTATGACAACAAAAAATATCGAACTCGTAAAAAACAGTTGGGCATTGGTAGCCGTCATGGATATGGAAACTGTAGGCGGACTTTTTTATAACAGGCTTTTTGAAATAGCGCCAGAAGTAAAATTTATGTTTAGTAAAACTGCAATGCCTGAGCAATCAAAAAAATTATTAACCATGCTCAGCTATGTAATTGCCAAACTGGATAAGCTGGAAGATATTATTGATGAAGTGGCAAAATTGGCACAGCGGCATGAAGGCTATGGAGTAAAAGCTGATCATTACACCGCAGTAGGCACAGCTCTTTTATTTACATTGGAGCAAGGGCTGGGCACTCAATGGAATAAAGAGTTAAGAGCAGCATGGACAGAAGTGTATACAGTTTTGTCTGAAGCTATGATAAATGCTGCAAAAGTAGCAGCTTAAGACGGACAAAGATTTAAAAATAAAAAAAAGTATTACAGTATGAAAGTTTCATTTATTATTTATTTTGCATTATAATGAATCAATACATAGCCCACATAGCTTTAGTGGTTGCCAACTACGATGAAGCGATAAAATTTTATACCGAAAAATTAAATTTTGTTCTTATAGAAGATACCAAACTCAGCGAAACAAAACGCTGGGTAAAAGTTGCTCCGCCGGGCAACGGACAATGCTGTTTGTTATTGGCACAGGCTGCAACTGAAGAACAAAAAAGCCGGGTGGGTAACCAAACCGGCGGAAGAGTTTTTTTATTTTTATATACGGATGATTTTTGGAGGGATTACAACACAATGATTGAAAAGAAAATAAATTTTGTACGGCCGCCTGTTAAAGAACCTTACGGCACCGTAGCTGTTTTTGAAGACCTCTACGGAAATCTCTGGGACTTTATAGAACCGATTGAGTCTTTAAAATAAATTAGCTTTTAGGTTTTAATAAAAGATATTTAAATGAGCCATTGTAAGCCGCATCAATAAAAGCCAGCATTGACGGCCATTTATCTTTGGTATTATTAGCTTTTTTATACAGCTTTTTAATTTTTAAAACA
>NZ_JANPCM010000065.1:0-1691 GCF_031430955.1 Ferruginibacter sp. | reverse complement strand
CCAAAACTGAAACCATTTTTTGTGTGATAAATAATTGAAGGTGTAAAAATAATTTGATTATCTATCCCAGTTGCATTAGCCGCATTATTGCTAGAACTGAATGCACCATTACCCAAACCAACACTTATATCAACAGAATTTTTTGATTGCTCTTTTATCATTTTTAAAAATTCATCGTTCTCCATCATAGAATCAAGCATAGCTTTATCTTTTGCAGAAAGCGAATCTGTTTGAGCAACAGCAACCGAAAAACCAGCAGCAATTGTAAAAATAAGCAGGTAAATTTTTAGCATACAATTCAATAGTTTTTAAGACTTTATTTTTCAAAAATAGTTTAACTGGTATAAAAATTAAAACTATTAAACGTAAAGTTTGATATTATAATTGTTTTACCCAATAAAAACCATACCTTTGCGCCCAATTATTAATAACTGAGAATTACATGACATGCTCAGTTGCTGTTGACAATAGCTTTTACACCGGGTTTATTTTATAACCCCCGAACTTACTCCAACGGCCAAAGCATGACACCATCCCAATAGTACTTCGCTTGCAGAAGTATAGGGAAACAAACATGTGGCTATCAATAAAACAACATTTAAATGAATGCATTTGAAGCCTTAGGCTTAAACGAACAATTGGTACAAGCTGTTGCCGATTTAGGATTTGAAACTCCATCGGAAATTCAGCAAAAAGCAATTCCTGTTTTATTATCCGGTACAACCGATTTTATTGGCCTTGCACAAACCGGTACAGGAAAAACTGCTGCTTTTGGTTTGCCACTTTTACAATTAATAGATCCATCCGAAAGGCATGCACAGGCTTTAGTAGTTTGCCCTACAAGAGAATTGTGTTTTCAAATAACCAACGACCTGGAGAAATTTAAAAAGCATAGTAAAAATATTTTTACAGAAGCAGTATATGGCGGTGCGTCAATCACCATGCAAATACGCAACCTTAAAAAAGGAGTACAAATTGTTGTAGCCACACCAGGAAGATTAATTGATTTAATAGAAAGAAAAGCAATTGACTTACAAAAAGTGAAATACGTAGTTCTTGATGAAGCAGATGAAATGCTTAACATGGGTTTTAGAGATGATATTGATTTTGTATTGAAGAATACCATCAACAGGGAAAGCATTTGGTTATTCAGTGCTACCATGCCACCCGAAGTTAGGGCCATCAGCAAAAACTACATGGAAACACCTAAAGAAGTTACTGTTGGTAAAAAGAACAGTGGTAATGTAAATATTGATCACCAGTTTTTTGTGGTGCCACAACAACACCGCTACGAAGCATTAAAAAGATTAATAGATTTTAACCCTGGTATGTATGGTATAATTTTTACCCGTACTAAAATTGATGCACAAGAAATTGGTGAACGCCTGGCAAAAGCCGGTTATGAAATTGAAGCCTTGCACGGCGACTTAACGCAGCAGCAAAGAGATAAAGTGATGGGCCGATTTCGTACAAAAAGTTTACAATTATTAATTGCAACCGATGTTGCTGCAAGAGGAATTGATGTAGATGGCGTAACGCATGTTATCAATTTTGAATTACCCGACGATATGGAAGTGTACACCCACAGAAGCGGACGTACAGGAAGGGCTGGTAAAACCGGTATTTGTCTTTCTATATGTCATAGCAGGGAAACTTTTAAAATAAAGTCATTGGAAAGAATGATCAATGCA
>NZ_JANPCM010000064.1:0-20338 GCF_031430955.1 Ferruginibacter sp. | reverse complement strand
GGGTAAAGCTTTTCTTATGAATGAAAAAGCAAAATATAGCCCTAATCCTAAGTCACTAAACCTATCGGTAAAATACAAATGTATTACTACTTCGCCCAATACATTATTATTAGGATTATTGCAGGAAAAAATGCAGGGTGTGGTGGAAAATTATGAAGTAGGGTATGGGCAGGATAAGACGATTAAATTATTTATGAAATCAACGGACAAATAACACTAATTCCTATTAAATATATGCATTTAAAAATATGGTTTTGCATAATCTTGTTTGTTTCAACGGGCAGTAGTAAAGCACAGAATCGTTGTTATATTTTTAAACATAGCCAGTTTATAAATGGCACAAATTATAACTGTGGCACTGCTACAATAATGAAAGACGAGTCTATTTTTTTGAATAAATCTGAATATCAATCCAAAAAAAATGAGTTGGACGTTGAATGTAAAATTATGTACAAAGGCAATGAAAAATTGTATAAACAAATTCCTTATGCCGAGTTGGTTTTACCAAACGAAGTAATGGTAGTACTATATTTTGAACAACAAATGGAAATAAAAAAGGGCTCCTTTTGCAGTAATACTTTTTATGAATGTTTCAAAGGAACCGATGCGGCTGTTGTTGTAAATCGTTCCAACATCAGAATGACTTCTGTAGGTGCTAAAACAAAATGCATAGTATTCAGGAAAATTGTAAAGGGAGAAAATATTAAGTTCAACAATTAAAATAGCACGATGAAATACCTATACTCAATTATTTTTTTAAGTTGTTGCTTTTGTACTGCATTTGCACAAAAAGAATTTAAAGTTTCCGGTAAAGGCAATATTGATGTGGCATTTACTTACAACGATCCTTCATCTTATTTTAGTTTCCCCAAAGAAAAATGCCTTCCCATGCAGGTGGTTAACCACAATTTTAGCCAGGAATTTCGTGAAGAAAACGGAATAAACAACCTGTCTTCTGCAGCAGTAAGATTAAGAGCCTGGACCGTTATGGGCGACTTAATGATGACTCCAATATTTACTTACAGCCTTAATAAAGAATACCTGAAAGGCGAAAAGGAAATCGTTGGTTTTAATATTATTTCTAAGTATAAAGACCTGGTAAAACGTTACAATGCCGTTAGGCCAATTTCCTTTTCTGCTGTTGTAGGCATGGGATTAAACCCTGAGGATAAAATGCAATTTGGAGCGTATGCTTTTTTCAATATCAAAAGTAATGATGTGATTATAAGTGCACAGGAAAAAATGCCTTATGCAGCACCAACATCATACACCTGGGGCGAAATGATGATAATGGTAGAAGGCGATTATGCTGAAAGATATTCGTTTAGAATTCCTGCTGCGTTCTCTCCATCCGACGAAGGAAAAGATAAACTGGCAAAAGCAATTTCTAAAACTGAAAGAATAGCCACTTTTTCGTGGGCAAAAATAGACAATGTACAGGTTAGGGCAAGATATCCAACAACTGGTAATATCTATATACAAATAAAATGGCCATTACTGGAGATTGATAAAATATACGAATTATATAAAAAATATGAGAGTGGTGAAGAAAAACCACCGTCGGAAGAAATTGATGAAGAAGTAAAAAATAAAAATATAAGCACTTATAATAAAGATGACGAATGGAGCCAGGCAGTACAAGCTCCTGTTAGCATCACTCTGGATAAAGATTTTAATAACACTGTAACAGAAGAGGGTGTAATAAAAATCAGTGGTAATGTTACTGGCCCAAAATCACTTATAAAAGAAGGTAAAATAATAGCTGAAGGTTACGAACAAACTTTTAGTATTGATGAATCAGGAAACTTTACGGCACAATTGGTTTTAAAATCCGGCATCAACAACATAAAAGTTACAGTACAGCAAAAAGAATTACCTCAAAAAATTACACTCAGTCGTGAGCCAGTTGATCTTAGGGCAACCTTAACCTGGAACACCTCTGGCTCTGATATTGATCTTTATATAACTGACCCTGATGGATTTGTTTGTAATTATCAAAATAAAACTACCTCTAATATGCAATTGGATGTTGATAATACTAGGGCTTTTGGTCCTGAGAACATTTATGTTACTAAAGTAAAGAAAGGTAATTACAATATAGCTGTAGAAAATTACAGTAATGCTGTTGGAACGGAGGCAACAGTTTATGTATTTGTAAATGAGCAATTAAAAAAAGTGCATAAAGTTATTTTCACAAGCGCCAGGCAGCGGATAAATATAGGTACGTATTCATTTTAATTAATGCATACTGACCAACAAAATTCAGTAAAAGAATAAACTTACTTAACAATATGCGGAATCTATTAATCGCTTTATTGATGATTATCTCAATGTCATCCAAAGCCCAATCTGCAGCAGACCTATTTAAGCAGGCTTTGACAGCCTTTGAAAAAGGCAACAATGCGGCCTGCATTAACGCACTTTTAAATTGCGAAAGTGCTTTAGGCAAAACCAATCCAAAAATAGAATCTCTTAAAGCCCTTGTTTACAGCGCAGCACAAGATTGGACAAAAGCGGCAGTAGCATTAAAAACATATTTTAAAATTGCTCCTGCATCCAATACAGGAACTGCGGCGTATAAAGACCTGCTGGTTATTAATGAAAAAGTAACTGCACAGATCGCCATGGCTGACAAGGAATTTGTTGAAAAGAGAGATGAAACAAGAATGGCTCCGGCTAATGCAATAGTAAAGCAGCGCAGCGATGCAGAAGTTTCTAAACAAACACAATTAAAAACTTTTAGCGATAAAAAAATATTTGACATTTATAAAGAAAGTAGTGACCCAAAAGAACTGCAGGAATTTATAAAAATGTATCCTTCATCACCCGAAGTGGATAATATAAGATTTAAACAATTGACTTTGGAGGGTGATCAAAAAATGGATATTGGCGAGTGGCGTAAAGCAATAGACAAGTATTCCGAAGCCCTCGAAATAAAAAATAGTGCAAAAGTAGAAGAGAAGAGAGCAAATGCCTGGGACGAACACACTTATGAAATTGCATCATATCAAATAACTGTAGAACCTATGGAAGCATATCTTGATAAATATCCGTTAGGTATACATATGGTGCAGGCCGAAGAGAAACTTAAAAAAGAATACCTGGAACGAGCCAGGGAAGCCAGGGGTAAAGACTTTGAAACTGCTGAACTTTATTATAAAAAATACCAGCAGCGTTTTCCAAAAGGGTCAAAAATAAAAATTATAAATACAGAGTTGTGCAGCCTTTATTATACTGAGGGTAAAAAATATGATAAAAGCAAAAATATATATGATATCAGTAGGGCAATTGATTTATTTACTGCTGCTAATAACTGTGGTAAAAAAACTAGCGACCGGAAGATGTCATCCTTGCAAAGAAAGCAAAGAAAGGGTTTTAGACATGACGATTCTTTTGTGGGCTGGCATGGAGATGAAGAAAATTTATATGGTGTAATGTTTGGCGGCCTTAAAAACAAAAAAGTAGGCACCTACCTTTCCGCGAGGGCAGGCAACGGTATATTTGAAGATGTGACTTACTGGGAAACCAACAACGAAAATAGTGTAGCCAAATCAGATGATCTTAAAAAAACATTTACAGGAACTATTACCAGCAAAACTATTTATGGCAATTTTGGTATCACCAAAAAAATATTCCACCCGGTTTGGCTATACACGGGTGCCGGGGTTTGTGTAAATTCAGAGATCAGGCAGTTTGAGCACAACACTACCAAAGTAAAAGAGTTTGCAGAAAATGGAGATAAAAAATTTACCGCATTAAATGTAGAAGCAGGCATTTATTTAAAACTTGCCGGCCTTGTTTTTAGATACGGGGTTAACAAACCAATCAATGATAAATTCGGGAATTCATTAGTACATCATTTTGGGTTTGGTTTCACTTTTTAATCACACAGTATTAATGTATCAAAAGGTATTCTAAAAACATTAAAAAATAACCGGCTATTAAACCTTATTGGTATGCTTTTTATACGGCCTGGTGGAGTTATGCCACGCTATTACAAAGGAAAAATGAAAAGGCAATAACATAAAGGTTGCTGAAATTAAAGGGCATTATAAATTTAAAAATATAAATAAAATGAAAAAAATATTGTTGTTAAGTGTTTTGACAATGGGGGCATTGGCATCATTTTCCCAGGAAAAGGCAACATTAACAAAAGAAGAAACGATTAATTATTTGAATAAAAAAATAAAAGAAATCGATGGTCATTATCGCACTGACTCAAAAGCATTATACTATTATAGTCAATCAGTAAGTAAGTCATCCGAACAAATTATTGTAACATCCAGTTACCGAAATTATGCTGACAATCCCAGGGTAAATGATTATTATAAAGGAAACGTTTATCCATGTGACTATTTTGAGAATTCCTTTTCACATACATTTAACCCAGGCCATATTAAAAGTATCTCTCTTAAATCAAATCCCAACGACCCGGTTGCAATTATTGTAATTACCCTGATAGGAAAAACAGCAAGCGAAAGATTTGTAAATGCTGGAACAACAACAAACATTAATGGAGGTAATTATGGAGGTAAATGCAATGGCTGGGCTACCCCTGAAAAAAGTTCTTCAACCAGCGAAATATGGTTTCCTTTTTTACAATCAGACCCAACTAATTTTAATAAAATTAAAAAAGCATTAGAGTATTTAAGAGACTTATATAAAGCCGAAGATGATCCTTTTGGAAATTAATAACAATTTAAAAGAAAATATGCTTAACTAATTTCTATTTAAAAAACATTTATCGTATCTAAAATCGGATCAAAAAATAACAATACCTAAACAAGCAAAAAAATGAAAAGTAAACTACTGATGTGTTTTTTTACAATTTGGTCATTAACCTCATTTTCGCAGGATAAAGCAAGTTTAACAAAGGAGGAAACCGTTAATTATTTAAACAAAAAAATTAATGAAATAAAGGATTATAGTTCCGTTATAAATAGCAAAAGTTATTATCATAGGAGCTCAGAAGTAAAATCATCCAAAGATAATTTGAAAATAAGCTATGATCAAAGCAATTATAAGCAAAGGCCAGAAGGTACATTGGTTACAATCAATGATCGTAACAAGTATAAGATACCCATGAGAATCTATCCATGTGATTATTTTATTGAAAATATAACACAAGAGTTTAATCCGGCTTATATAGTTAGTGTGGAAATTGGAAATAATGACCAAAACGCAGGAACAGTGGGATTTATGCAAATAACCCTTAAATCCAAAACAGTCAAATATTTAATCGAAAGGAATAAAACCTCATACACCGTATCGGGAGGCAACAATGATGGAGAATGTGGAGATTTTCAAAAGGTTTACAGTAATACTAATTTTTATACCATTGTTTATTTCCCATATTTAAAAGCAGATGATACCAATTTTAATAAAATAAAAAAAGCACTAGAGTATTTAAGAGACTTGTATAAAGCAGAAGATGATCCTTTTGGAAATTAACCTATACTCAAACTCAAACCGCCACATGCTAATAAAATTAATTGTAACGGCATTCTTTATGAGTGTTGTAAATATTGCTTATACTCAAACTTCTGGTATTGGTAATGTTATTTCGATAGAATCTATTGCTAAACGAATTGAATATAATAAAGAAACTATCGCTAAGTATAAAAACGATTTAATTTTATTGGAAGAGGCGTTAAAAAATAGAACTCAAAAATTAAAAGATGAAATAGCTGCTTTGTATAAAGAACGTGATAATATTATAGGAGACATGAAAGTAGGTGCAAGATGCAGTCAATGTAATGGGTGGAAATCGGAATTTGAAAAAAGAGGTGAAAATTTTGAAAAACACCTTGGCGATGTTAAGGGTTATGCCATTCCGGCCACTACATCAGAGCTGGAATCAACAAGAAAACAATATGCTGAAAGAATTGCTTTAAAGAAAGTGCAATTACAGAATATAGAAAAAGGGGATAACGGGATATTGAAAAAGAAAGAAGACATTGCCAAAATGGAAAAAGAAAATGAAACCCTTTGCGTAAGTATGACCACCCATAGCAAAAGCTATGAAACGAGTGTTTTTTCTGAAGCAAAAAATAAACATAATCAATGGATTGAATCCTTGATGAATTATGCTTCTTCTATTCTTATAGCAGACGATAAGATAACGATAGGCAAAGCCACTGTAATAAGATATAAGAAAGACTTTGAAACAGAAGCGGAAAAAATTTGTGAACAAGTAAAGGCTGATTCAAAGGAGGCGCAAAATAAGTTGACTGCCAATATTGATATAAATGAACAAAAAAGCCAAATAATTCTTACCGAACAAAAAGAATACCTGGCTCCTGTTGAAACACAGCTTGCAGAGCTTAGAAAGCAGAAAAGTTCGTTGGATTGGGATTTAAAAAAAACAACAATCACTCCCACAGAAAAAGATTCGTTATTAAAACAGCAACAACAACTGATTATTCAAATAAACGAGCTCAATAAGAATATTCAACAATACAATGCAACAGTAAAATCAAAAATTTCACAAATAGAATTAGAAAATAAAAAATTTAAAGATGATATATGGGAACTTACTGTCAGTCTTTCTAAAAAACAAGAACAGGAAGTGGTAAAGGTTAAACCGGCTTATGATACCAAAATAGCTGCTGCTAATGATATGGCCAGCCGGGCCACGAATGAATTAGCACTGGCAAGAAAAACATATGCAGATAAGGCGGTGGTATATAAAAAGAACAATAGTGACTATATTGACATTGTAATTTTGGAAAGCAACAGGATGCTTGTTGCAGCTCAAAGCGTAAACTGCTCCGTTTGGAATGAGGTAAGAGGAATGGTAGCTACAAACTGGAACAAACTGTTTCCCTGTGTAAATAATATTACAACGTTGGCAAAACCCTATAGTTCGCATGTTTTCAATGCCTATTGTTCGGGAACATCTTCATCTGCGTATTTGGCCTCTTATAAATCTTTCTTATCAGGTCTTAATCCAGATGATATAAAAGCGATTAAAGAAAACAGTAATGCTGATTGGTTTAATTTAATAACTAAATAAAATGAAAAAAATAATTACAGGTTTATTTTTCTGTTTGCTGCTTTCTCTAGCAGCATCAGCCCAAACAAAACAAAAAGCCGAAAAGGAATTTATAGACCAGCTCAACAATATTTTAATAAACTCAAAAGAAGATGATTGGCAAACTGGTGGCAAAATGAGTGTTGATTCTGTATTTGCAATAAATAAAGCAGGTATTTTATCACTATCCGTTCGTTATACTAAAGAGGATTCTTCTTTTGTAAGGGCAAGAATGGAAGCACCGGTAAATAAAATATGGAGAATAGCATACGATCTTTACCTGATACTGGAATATAAAAATGATGATGTGACAGTGTTTAAATCTGGAACTAACAGCAACGAATTAGTAGAAGACAATAAAACTAACTTGCTTCACATTGGCGCACCCTTTCCGGAGGATATTCGCCACCAGCAAAAATTGCTAAAGTTATTGGATAACGTATTAAAGTACTACTGAAAGCTAATGGGCTTTCTGCAAGATGTGTTAAAGATTAATTTTGAAAATTAATAAGTATAAATGTTATTGTAAAACCTGTTTCTAATTTTTATGAAAAGTATAATTATTGCTATTTATTGCTGTACAATATTTCCCATTGTGGCTATTGCCCAGCCCAAACAAAAAGCACAAGCGGCGTTCTTAGCAGAGCTCAATAAAATAATAAGTAATTCTAAAGAGCAGCATTGGGCCTACAAAGGTGTAATGACTATTGACTCGGCATTTGCAATCAATAAAAAAGATGAGTTATCAGTAACAGTGCGTTACACTGAAGATACGGATGTTGTAATAGCAAGAATGACAGCGCCTATAAAGAGAAAAATGAGAGTAGCTTACGATTTGTATCTGATACTGGAATACAACGACAATTATGTTTCTGCATACGAAACAGCCAAAAACAGCACTTATTTAAAAGAATTGGAAAAAACCAATTATTTTCATATTGGCGTACCCTTGTACGAAGGATACAAACAACAGGAAAAATTACAAAAGTTGTTGGATAATTTGTTGAAGTATTATAAGAATTAATCAGCCGAACTCCAATGAAACAACACCCAACCCGTGTTAGTTTCAATTAAAAAATTCTGTTCATTCCAGGTGTCATCAAAGCAGGTTACTTGTATTATATCTTCTTTGCTAAGCAAATTGTTATAAGGTTCCGATAGCTCATTTTTACTACATTCAAAACTGGGCTCGGTGGTAATCCCTGCTACGGTGGCACTATATTGCTCCCAAAAACTTTCGGCAGGTATAAGCTTGCCGTTGGTATTTGTAAAACCTTTTTCTGCTATAAAAAATTTTATAAAATCTTGTATTGCTGGTGTTGTATCATGCCACTGCCTTTCCCAAATGTTTAGTGCTTTGGCTTGTTTTTGCAGTAAATAAATTAATGCTGCAGCATTCGTTGCTGCATATATTTTAGATAGGGTTATCACTATTGCCCTGTTCCAAAATGTACTGCTTGTACTCAAATCATAAAAATCGGCTTTTTGCCAATTACCATCTTGTAACAGGTAATCGTTTTGTGGAGCAGTAAGTAAAGTGGCTACATTCATTTTAAAAAAATATAAGGTACTGAGTTTATAACAAAGTTACAATCAGGTAGCATATCCTTTAGCAATAGCATTTTATCTTTTATATCCCTGTCATCGTCATTAGAAAATAATATATCGGTAAGTTTTGTAAGGCCGATTAATTGTAAAATACCATCAATGGTAATGCCCGTATTTTTTAAGTGTAAAAATTGGAGGCTGGTAATTTTATTTAAATCGGCAATGCAATTATTGTCTATCTCCGTACAGCCTTTTATTCTTAATTCGTTAACATATTCCAGCTTTGTTAGCAAGGCAATGCTGGCATTAGTAATTTCCGTTTCATTTAAGTCCAGCATATTAATACCCTTAACATGTGTTAGTAAATAGGCTAATCCTTCATCATCTAAATCGGGTATTTGTCTTACATCAAAATGATGATGATAGGCTTCGGTGTTGAGTATTCCAAAACGACGTTGCCAATATTTTTTATTACGGGGCATATTTGGTTAAATATGTTTTTAGGTGGTACTTAGTATTGCATTAGTTTATTTACACATTCCCCCAACCTGCTGTACGCCATAAAGTTTTTCTCCAGTTCCAAATTAAAAGGTATCGGTGTATCCAGGCTGGCGCAACGCATTACCGGTGCATCTAAATAACTAAAACAGTTTTCAGCAATCCATGCGGCAACTTCGCCACCAATGCCGCCAGTGAGTGTGTCTTCGTGCAGTATCAAAACTTTTCCTGTGGCTGCAACCGCTTCCTCTATCGCATCATAATCTAAAGGCAGTAAGGTTCTTAAATCTAAAATTTCTATGCTGATGTTTTTATTTTTTGCTGCATAATCCATAGTCCAATGGACACCTGCTCCGTAAGTAATTATGGTAATATCATCGCCATGCTGCACTGTCCTTGCTTTACCAATTTCTACTTCGTAATATTCCTGTGGTACGTGGCCGCTTACACTACGGTATAAAGCTTTGTGTTCGAAATATAAAACCGGGTTAGGGTCGTTTATTGCAGCAATCAATAAACCTTTTGCATCTATGGGTGTGCTGGGATAAACTACTTTTAAACCGGGGGTGTGCACAAACCATGCTTCGTTACTTTGAGAATGAAATGGCCCGGCACCCACGCCGCCGCCAGTGGGCATGCGAATAACCACATCTGCATTTTGCCCCCAGCGGTAATGAATTTTTGCAAGGTTATTAATGATCTGGTTAAAACCCACCGTTGCAAAATCGGCAAACTGCATTTCCATCATACTTTTATAGCCTTCTAAACTTAAACCTAATGCGGCACCAACAATTGCACTTTCGCATAAAGGTGTATTGCGTACTCTTGCTTTGCCAAATTCATTTACAAAACCTTCGGTAATTTTAAAAGCGCCGCCATACTCTGCAATGTCTTGTCCCATTAAAATTAAGTTGGGGTGTTTTTGCATGCTTTGATGAAGGCCTTCTTTGATGCCATCTACAAAACGTTTGTCGTGAGTGGTGAGCCGTGAGTCGTGAGAAGGATCTCCGTATGTGTACTGTTTTACTGGCGACACATTACTCACTATTGACGGTGCATATACATCATTCAATTCCTCCTGCATATTTACCACCATTGGTTTTGCTTCGTTGGCAATTTTTAATTCGCTTTCAATCTGTTCTTTTATTGCTGTTTTTATATTTTCAATTTGTACTGCAGTTAAAATATTTTTTTCTAAAAGAAAGGCTTCATAATTTTTTACCGGATCTTTTTTTGCCCACAGGTCAAATAATTCCGGCGGTACATATTTTACACCGCTGGCCTCTTCGTGGCCACGCATTCTGAATGTAGTACATTCTATTAAATAGGGTTTTTGATTTTGTATGCAATAGTCTCTTACCCCTTTTACAGTATCATATACTTCTAATAAATTATTACCGTCAATGCGTATGCCTTCCATGCCATAACCTTTGGCTTTATCAACCAAACTAAAACAACGGTACTGTTCATTTACTGGTGTACTTAATCCATAGCCATTATTTTCTATAATAAAAATTACAGGTAAATCCCAAACCGCTGCAGTATTTAATGCTTCATGAAAATCGCCTTCGCTTGTACCACCATCTCCACTAAAAGCAACGGCTACCCTGCTCTCATTTCTTAATTTATGTGCCAATGCCACACCATCGGCAATGGCCAACTGCGGACCTAAATGAGAGATCATGCCGCAGATATAATTTTCTTTACTTCCAAAATGAAAACTTCTTTCCCGCCCTTTGCTGTAGCCTTCTTTATTGCCCTGCCATTGCATGTATAATTTACTTAACGGCATTTTTCTCGTGGTAAACACACCAAGGTTGCGGTGCAAAGGCATTATCCATTCGTCATCTTGTAAAGCCAATGTTGCGCCAACAGAAATGGCTTCCTGACCAATACCACTAAACCATTTGCTAATTTTTCCCTGCCGCAATAACAGCAGCATTTTTTCTTCTATCATTCTTGGTAAAAGAATGGCTTTATAAAAATGAATTAATTCTGTGGGGGAAATATTTTTTTTTTCGAACTGCATATCGTTGTTTGAGTAGCACAAAAGTAAACAAAGAAGTTTTGCCTGCGGCAAAAAGGTTGGCCACAGAGGCACAGAAACACAGAATTAATACAGTTATAATTTAAATAATGGGCTCCAATAAATTTCGATACTGCTTTCGGTGTTTCTGTGCGGCTGTGGCTATTCTGTTTTTTTTAACAAGAATTGTTTGTGCAAATTTGTTTATGGCTGCATCTTACTCAAAACTACTGATTATGAAATTAGCTGCTAAAATTTCCCTCGGTTTATTCTCCATTGCAAGTGTAATAAGTTTATTGGCTTTAAGTAAAAAGCCTGATTATAAAAAACCAGTGCAGCCAAAAATACAGGCCGCTATTTTACTGGATGTAAGCGGCAGTATGGATGGCTTAATAGAGCAGGCAAAGGCGCAACTCTGGAATATGGTTAACACTATGGGTAAAGCAAAATGTACCGGTGATGTTGCGCCCCAAATTGAAATTGCTTTATACGAATATGGCAGAACAACCAATGATGCCAATGCCGGTTATGTAAAAAAGATAAATGATTTTATCAGCGACCTGGATTCGTTATCCCAAAATTTATTTAGTTTAAAAACCAATGGTGGCGATGAATATTGCGGCCAGGTTATTTACAGTTCGCTTAAAGAACTGCAATGGGATGCAGCGCCGGAAAATTATAAAGTAATTTTTATTGCAGGTAATGAGGACTTTTTGCAGGGCAATATTCAATACACCCAATCTTGTAAAGAGGCTAAGCAAAAAGGTGTGATTGTAAATACCATTTATTGCGGCGATAAAATGCAGGGCATAGCCGAGCACTGGAATTTAGCAGGCGAATGTGGAAATGGAAGCTATACCAATATTAATCAAAATACAAAAGAAGAAGAAATATCTACGCCTTATGATAGTATGATTTATGTGATGAATAATAAATTGAATGGCACTTATATTACTTATGGATATGCAGGCGTTACTTATCAGGCTAAACAAGGTTCGATGGATGCTGCCAATACAACAATGAGTAAAGAGGCAGGGATGAAAAGGATTAAAGCAAAAAGTAGTGGTAAGGTTTATCAAAATGCACATTGGGATTTGGTAGATGCAAATGCTAATGGCGATTTTAATTTTAAAACACTGGATAAAAAGAATTTGCCGGACAGTTTAAAAAATAAAAATGAAGAAGAGTTGAAAAAATTTATTGCAATAAAAAGTAAAGAGCGTTCTGCAATTCAAAATGAAATAACTACACTTAATACACAACGGGATGCTTATATAGCAACAGAAAAAGCAAAGAATGCAGCTGCAATAAATAATTCGCCAACGCTGGAAACTGAAGTGGAAAAAATAATTAAAGAGCAGGCAAGGCGGTTTAATATGAGGATTGAGTAAAGTAGTTTGCACGCTGAGGGGCAGAGAGCGCAGAGAAAAAAATGTTAGGAAGACTGATGATTTAAAAGAGTTGGGTTGGTCAGCTCTTTTTATTTTTTTCTTTCTCCGGAAATGCCTTACGGTGTACCAGCGAATTAAAGAACGATAACAGTACACTAAACAATAAAGCGTACCAAAAATTTTCTACTTTAAAACCTCCAACAAAATGATCGTCTATTAAAATGATGCAGGCATTAATTACAAATAAAAATAAACCCAGGGTAAGTACAGTGGCCGGAAGTGTAAGCAAAACCAACAAGGGTTTTACAATAGCATCAAGCAGCGATAACATTACGGCCACAATTAAGGCAGAAAACATATCTTTTATTTCTACACCCTCCGGAATGATGTAAGCGATGATAAAAGCATTTACTGCACATACCAACACTTTAATTAGCCATTTTTGCATCGCAATATTTGTTTATACTAAATTACAATTAGTTCATAAAAATCTCCGGGATTTAAATATTTTTTTGCAAGCTCCCTCAACTCTTCTGCCGAAATAGTTTTTATGGTTTGTACCGAATCATAAAAATATTTTTCATCCAGGTTATTTAAAATTAAATTTTTCCAGCGGCCCATTATTTGAAAAGGTCCGTCGAGGTCGCCGAGTATGGTGCCAATTAAATAATTTCTTACTAATAATAATTCTTCTTCATCAACCAGTTCTTCCTGTAATAATTTCATTTCCTTATACACTTCTTCAATTGTTGCTTCACTTACATCCTTACCGGCTTCGGTACTTATCATCCAGGCGCTTTGCTGCAAATGGTTTTGTACGTAACTGTGTATGCCATATGTGTAACCTTTATCTTCCCGTATATTACTCATAAGCCTGCTGCCAAAATAGCCACCAAATAAAGTATTCAGCACCATCACTTTCATAAAATCCGGATGATGGCGGTTGGGAAAATCTCTTGCAATTCTTATAGCACCCTGCACACCTTCCGGATCGTTTGTTATGCGGTATTTTTTTTCTAAAGCAGGGGAAGTATTGATGGTTGATAGTTGATAGTTGATAGTTTTTAAACTCAAACTTCCAAAATTATTATTCAGTTGTTCTTTTAAATTGGCTGGCAATTTACCGCTTACAAAAATGATGCATTGCCCGTTTACATAATACTGCTTGTAAAATTCTTTTAACGCTTCGGTGTTTAACGCATCAATATCTTCAGCATGGGTGTACGTGCCATACGGATGATCTTCTCCATAAACATACGCATCAATTAAACGGGTGGCAACAAAATCGCTTTTCTTTAAACTTACACTCAGGCGCTGTTTGGAATTTTGTTTATAGGTACTTAATTCTTCTTCTAAAAAAATGGAATCAGTAATCATTTCTTTTACTACAGGTAATAATTTATCTAAATGTTTATTAAGAGAAGATAAGTTTACCACCGCAGTTTCGTTATAGCAGGCCCTGCTGCAATAAGCCCCGTAATAATCAAAAGCTTCATTTATTTCAAAAGCAGTTTTTGTACTGGTGCCATTTTTTAATAAAAAATTGGTGGCCCCTGCAACAGCTTTTTGTTTTTCAAAACTGTTACCGGCATAAAAAACCAGTTCCATCTGTATTACTTCCTGCGTACCGGCATCAATGGTATACACTGGCACGCCATTATCTAAAGTAAAAAAAGTGTAAGGCTTTAAATGCAAATTAAATTCTATTGCATCTTTTATGGGGGGAGCTATTTTTCTATCTAACATTTTTAGTTTTAATTTTTTTAATTGGCCAGGTAATACAACGTATTGCAATTATTTTCATCAAAAATAATTTTACATTCCTGCAATACTTCTGCTACCGTTACTGCCTGGTATCTTTCCAGTTCTTTATTAATTAAATCAGCATCTCCCAACAATTCATACATTGCAATGCTTGCGGCACGGTTCATTACACTCATGTCTTCAAAAGCCATCATGCTTTCGGTTTTATTTTTTACTTTTTCCAATTCTCTTGCTGTAATACCATGCGCCTGCAAATTTTTTATTTCTTCATTTAAAGCAGCTTCGGCCTCCTGCATGGTTACACCTTTCACTAATTTTCCTTCAATAGTTAATAAGCCGGTATCGGTGCTGCCCATGTGGTAACACTCAATATTACTGAATAATTTTTTTTCTTTTACCAGTGCCTGGTATAACCTTGATGAGCCGCCACCGCCTAAAATATCGGTAATTAAATCGGCGGTGTAATACCGCATGTCGGTACGGGAATAAATATGCCAGCATTTATACAAAGCATCAAGTGGCACATTAGCTTTTACTTCTACACTTCTGGCTGCTGTTTGTTTGGGTTCTACAGGAAGATCTCTTTTGTATTTTTCACCTGAACCAATGGGTGCAAACCATTTTTCGGTAAGCGTTTTAACCTGTTCCACTGTTACATTTCCGGCAACAGTAAGTATAGCGTTGTTAGGTGTATAGTGTTTATAAAAAAATCCTTTTACATCCTGCAGTGTGGCGTTTTCAATGTGGCTTAATTCTTTTCCAATCGTCATCCACCGGTAGGGGTGAGTGGTATAGGCCAGCTCCCTCATTTTATGCCACACATCGCCATAAGGTTTGTTAATATAATGTTCTTTTAACTCTTCGCTTACTACTTTGCGTTGGGTATCTAAACTTTTTTTTCCAAACGCTAATGATAACATGCGGTCGCTCTCTAACCAAAAAGCCGTTTCAATATTTTCTGCCGGCAACTGGCAATAATAATTGGTAAGATCGTTGGTGGTGTAGGCATTATTTTCGCCGCCTGCAACCTGCAATGGTTCATCATACACCGGAATGTTGACGCTGCCGCCAAACATTAAATGCTCAAACAAATGTGCAAAGCCGGTTTTGTGCGGTTCTTCATCTCTTGCTCCCACATCATACAAAACATTTACTACGGCCATTGGTGTGCTTTTATCTTCATGCACCAATACTTTTAATCCATTGGGTAAAATAAATTTTTCAAACTGAATCATGCTGCAAAGGTAAGGAGAGAAAAATGTAAAATGTTAGCCGTTAGCTTTGGTAACTTGTAATTTATCTGATGCTTAATGTATATAAGCTGAGTATAATTAATTCTTGTCCCCGTTTTACAATTACTTTTATTTCTTCGTTAGGTGTTTGTAAAATATTTTTGTACGTATTAATATTGTGTGAAAAATTATTCCCGACTGCATACACTTCATCATCAACCATAAACTTTGCTTTGGCACCAGGCGAACCTTCAACAATATCCCCAACTACTATTTTTCCATTCTCATAATAAATACCAATTCCCGTATAGGCATAATCAAAACTTTCTTTAAAGCGACTGTTGGGCAGCAGGTGGATTTCTCTTTTAGGGTAATTAATTATCATATTGAACCTCCGCAATAAATCATTTCCAATAAGGCCACCGGTAAAGGGGAAAGAAGTAACATTAAACTGATCATCATATAAATAAGTGGGTACCTGCCTAAACCTGTATGGCCCAAGCTTTATTTCTTTTATTACTGTAAGCCGCATCTCCAGTTTACCACCAAGCCCCTGTGCCTGTGTTATCAGGGGTTTGCGGCGTGAAAGCAAAACCCCACTATCTTTTGCGAACTGCTCACTCATTAAAAAACAAAGGCCTGCGCCAGTATCAAAATAAAAATTATAGCCCAGCTTTTTTCTATCCTTAATATTTGCCCACTGTATGGGTAATGCCGTAAAAACCGGGTGCAGTGTTGTTCCCTGTTTGGGATAATTAATTTTGCCAGGGCTGTACACTTCAATAACAGTACTGTCAAAATTTATAGATACAATGTATTTGCTGAAAAAACTATACCCGATAATACCATCTATTTTTTCTCCATAAACACTGGTTAACACTTCATAATTATTAACATGAAAATTAAGGTGTTTTACATCTAAGCCCGTTAAGTGTAATGTTTCATCAAAAATAAATGGCACTTTACGTATGCCGCCAATACCTGTAATGGTGGTATCTGTTGCTTTACTGGCTATCTTAAATTCCGCACAGGTAGATGAATCTATCGAAATACCCCCGCTTCCGGTATCTAAAACAAAATTTAATGTATCAGGAATATTACCAAACCTTGCCTGAATAACCATTACACCCCCGTTGTATAATTTAAATGGAAACCTTGTAAGCAGTTTAGCCCTTGGCTGCGATAATATTTCCTGTGCCTGGCAAATAAAACAGGGCAAAACGCAATGTGCAAACAGTAATATAGTTAAAATACTTTTTCTCATTAAGCAGTATGTAATTTACAACCTAATGGATGTACTTTTGTTGTTTATTACACAAAAGGTTTATTATGAACATAAATGATTTATACCAGAAGGCCCTCGATTTTGGTTTTCTTACTGCAGAAGAAGGTATGTATTTGTTTGAAAATGCTCCCTTAACCGAACTGATGTATGTGGCTAATGAGTTACGAAAAAAGCAGGTACCCCACGGAAAAGTTACGTGGCAAATTGACCGTAATGTAAACACCACCAATGTATGTATTGCCAATTGCAAGTTTTGTAATTTTTACCGCATTCCCGGCCATGCCGATGCTTATATAACGGATATAGAAACTTATAAAACAAAAATTGAAGAAACTATAAAATTTGGTGGCGATCAGTTGTTGTTACAGGGCGGTCATCACCCGGAATTAGGATTAAGTTTTTACGTTAACTTATTTAAAGAATTAAAAAGCCTTTATCCAAACATAAAATTACATACGCTTGGCCCGCCAGAAGTGGCGCACATTACAAAGCTTGAAAAAAGTACACACCGTGAAGTATTAATGGCATTACAGGCAGCAGGCATGGATAGTTTACCCGGTGCCGGTGCAGAAATTTTAACGGACAGGGTTAGAAGACTGATCAGTAAAGGAAAATGCGGCGCACAGGAATGGCTGGATATTATGCATGAAGCACATAAATTAAATATTACCACCAGTGCCACCATGATGTTTGGCCATGTAGAAACTTTACAGGAAAGATTTGAACATTTAATAAAAATAAGAGAAGTACAAAGCCGCAAGCCCGAAAATGCAAAAGGTTTTTTAGCATTTATTCCATGGACGTTTCAGGATGTAGATACATTATTAACAAGAATACGTGGCGTACATAATTTAACTACATCCGAAGAATACATTCGCATGATTGCAATGAGCCGTATTATGTTACCTAATGTAAAAAACATACAGGCCAGCTGGTTAACGGTGGGTAAACAGGTAGCACAAATTTGTTTAAATGCCGGTGCCAACGATTTTGGCAGTATTATGATTGAAGAAAATGTAGTGAGCGCAGCAGGTGCGCCACACCGTTTTACCAGTACCACTATTCAGCAATCTATAAAAGAAGCAGGCTTTGAACCGCAGTTAAGAAACCAGCAATACGAATGGAGGGCAATACCCGGGGCGATTGTTGAACAGGTTATTGATTATTAATTTTTCCCTTAAATAAAAAAAATGACAAAAGAAGTGTTGCTTACTCAACTCCACCGCTTTAGAATGGTGGCTATTGCCGAAGGTATTTCGTTTTTAGTTTTATTAGGTATTGCCATGCCGCTGAAATATTTGCTGGATATGCCAATGGCGGTAAAAATTGTGGGCTGGCTGCACGGCGCTTTATTTGTAACCTTTATTTATTTTGCTTTTGAAATATTTACTTCTTTTAAAAAAGAAATTTTATGGCTGGGTAAAGCTTTTTTAGCATCAATCATTCCTTTTGGTACTTTTATTTTTGACAGGGAATTAAAAATGGAAGAACAAATTTTAATAAGAAAATAAAAAATAATGGCGGAGGATTTACATATTATTGAAGGTACTAAAGCAGAAATTTATCAATCGCTTATTCCGCAAATAAATGCTTTGATTGATGGAGAACCGGATTTAATTGCCAACCTTGCAAATGTTGCCGCTGCATTAAAAGAACAATTTAACTGGTTGTGGGTAGGGTTCTATTTAGTTAAGCAGGATGAATTAGTATTGGGGCCTTTTCAAGGGCCTGTGGCCTGTACAAGAATAAAAAAAGGCCGTGGCGTTTGCGGTGCTGCCTGGCAAAATGCAAAAACTTTAATTGTACCAGATGTAGAAAAATTTCCCGGGCATATTGCCTGCAGCAGTTTATCAAAATCAGAAATTGTAATTCCTCTTTTTAAAGATGGTGAAGTTTTTGGTGTGCTTGATGTGGATAGTGAGTTGTTAGATCAGTTTGATGAAACTGATAAGCAGTTTTTAGAGGAGATTGTAAAGCCGCTGTCCCCTAAAGGAGAACTAAAGTAGTTACTATAATTTTTTGTTGTAAATAATTTTAAATTTGTTGTTCTTCAAAATAATAAAATAAGTTAAGCGTTTTTACGCTCAAGTTCCCCCTTCAGGGGGCGGAGGGGGTTGCATCCTTCCATCCCCACAAATACCTGCAGGCATAAGTTTTATAAGGGCTCCATTTTTTACTGATGGTTAACATTTTTGCTTTCATCGCTTTTTTATCTGCCGCATCAATATTATACAGTTTACAAATGGCCTGCTGTATGCCTAAATCATCCACTGCAAAAATATCTTCACGGCCAAGAGTAAACATTAAAATCATTTCCACCGTCCACTGGCCCACTCCTTTTATTTGAGTAAGGTATTTTATCAGTTCTTCATTGCTCATTTTATGCAAACGGGCATCAGTAATTTTTTCATCAATAAAAAATTTGCAGACATTGTATACATAGTTTGCTTTAGCATTACTAAGGCCAATGCTGCGTAAAGTTTCAAAAGGAGTTTCGGCAATTTGTTGTGCAGTAGGAGTTTTGCCTTTATATAAATTCAAAAATCTTTTTTGAAAAACATCGGCAACTTTAGTACTCAGCTGCTGGCTCATAATAGAGTTGCACAAATGCAGGTGTACATTTTTTCTTTTGGCTAAAACAAACGGCTGCTGTAATTCCAGTATTTTTTTAAATTTTTTATCTTTGCTTAAGTGTAAAATATGTTCCATAATTTTTCTCGTTTTCTCTTTTACCCTTTAGCCAATATTCCAACTCATGTCCCCACTCTTCTCATCTTTTAAATTAATACCAATAGCAGTTAACTGATTCCTTATTTTATCACTGGTAGCAAAATCTTTTTTAGCTTTTGCTTCTTTTCTAATATCAATTAATAATTCCATTACACCGCTCAGCTTTCCGTCGCTCAAATTAAATTCGTCTGTTAAACCAAACACCTCTTCTATATAAGCCTTAAATTTTTGCTGCATTAAAACTAAGGTAGATGATAGCAATGCATCAGCGGGTATCAACCCGTCTTTAATAGAATTAATTACCGGCACCAGCTCAAACATATTAGCTAATACTTTAGCGGTGTTAAAATCATCATTCATGTTCTCATCAAACTGAGCAATTATTTGCAAACATTTTGCATTTAACTCTGCATCTTTTGCTGCTGCATCGCTATGTATAATTTTAAAAATTTTCAACACTTCGTAAGCCTCCCATAATCTTTTAAAACCTTTTTCGCTTGCCTGCAAAGCTTCGTTGCTAAAATCTAATGTGCTGCGGTAATGTGTTTGCAGCATAAAAAAACGGGTAGTCATGGGTGAGTAAGCTTTTTCCAGCAACGGATGATTGCCGGTAAATAATTCCTCAGGTAAAAAACCATTACCCAAAGATTTACTCATACGGGTGCCGTTAACCGTTAGCATATTGGTGTGCATCCAGTAATTTGCCGGGCTGGTATGGTTGCAGGCCTGGCTTTGTGCAATTTCGTTGGTGTGGTGTGTAGCAGCAAGATCCATTCCGCCGCCATGTATATCAAATTTTTTACCCAAATATTTTTCACTCATGGCCGAGCA
>NZ_JANPCM010000063.1:0-3625 GCF_031430955.1 Ferruginibacter sp. | reverse complement strand
TATGGTGGAATTGTTAATGTAATTATGAGTAGAGTTATGTGTAGCATCGTATGGAATCCAAAAACCTTTCTTTGTCTTTGGATGAATTAATCCATGTCCTGCAAAATAAATTATGAGTTTATCATTTGTTGTCAAAACTCCTCCAAGATTGTTAAGGGCGTCAATGATGTTGGCTCTACTTGCTAGTGTGTCAAACAGTGGGTTTTGTACATTATCAAAGCCATATTTTTCTATTAGGATTGTTTGAAGTCTTTTTGCGTCAAATTTGGCATTGTTTAAAACCTTAAATGAATTGTTCTTGTATTTGTCTATGGCAATAGTTAGTATGTAATTTTTTCCGCTCAAATTTATTAATGTTTGAAATGTAGTTTAAGCATGACGCACAACTTATAAATATACAAAACCTAATCTTTAAAAAATTGATTTGAAATTTAATTTTTTATTAAATGCTTTTCAGCAAAACATAATTAAAGTTCCCCAATGATATGAAGTACAAGAGTGTCTCGCCTTAGGCCAGACCAATGAAGTAAAATTGAAAAACAAAAAGTTCGGCCCAAAAAAATTACTTTCCTTTATCTCTCCACTCTTCTTCTAAAATACTCATCTCTGTTAAACTCCACCATTGGCCTTTAAATAATAAACAATCACGGCTGGTGCCTTCAATTACAAGGCCGGCTTTTTTATAACAACTGATAGCGGCTTTATTAAAATCGTACACGCCTAAAGCAATGCGGTGCAGGTGCAGATCGTTAAACCCAATTTTTAAAACCGCACTTACCATTTGCCTGCAATACCCTTTGCCCTGTTGCATGGGATCAACCAAAACTCTTGTTATACGTCCTGCTTTATTTTTTTTGCTGATGCCGCCTAAAGATATATGGCCAATAATATTTCCTGTTTCATCATCTATCGCTTTGTAAACAAATGCTTCGGATGTATTTATATCATTTACCCCTTCAATATACCATTCTAAACTTTTAGGCTTAAGAGGAAAACTGAATAAACCTCCTGCCCAGTTCATTAAAATCTCTTCGTTATCTATCCACTTAATCAACTGCTCAAAATCATCAGGGGTAAAATATTCTAATCGAATCATAATAAATTTTTGTTACCTGCAAGATATAACGAAGAACTAAATTTTAAACACTAATTGAATGAAAAGAATTTGTTTACAGGTGTTAAGATAGAAGTTTTTTAAGGTACACTGTGGCGGCTACTATTACAAAAATTAGAGGCAAATCCCTAAGCAAGTTTCTTATTTTGAAATCGCACCAATCAATGATCGTTCAGCGGCAATCCTCTTTTCTGAAACTCCACCCAGTTTAAATATTCGGGTGCCACCCGGTGCTCTTCCATAGTAATGCAATCATCAACGGGGCAAACGAGTTCACATAAATTACAGCCTACGCATTCTTCTTCTTTAATGGTGTAAGTGTTATAAGGTTTGCCAAATTGTAAATTGATGGATTGATGAGAAGTGTCTTCGCAGGCAATATAACACAAACCACAGTGGATACATTTATCCTGGTTTATTTTTGCAATGTGGTGATAGTTGATGTCGAGGTCTTCCCAATGTGTAATGGTATCAACCGATTTACCAATAAAATCTTCCAGTGTTTTAAAACCTTTTTCATCCATCCAGTTGTTTAATCCTTCAATCATATCTTCCACAATTCTAAAACCATGTTTCATTGCAGCGGTGCACACCTGTACGTTAGTGGCACCCAGCAACATAAATTCTACTGCATCTTTCCATGTGCTTATTCCTCCAATGCCACTTATCGGAACTTTTTTTGTCAACTCATCCTGAGCAATAGTGGTTAAAAATTTTAAGGCAATTGGTTTAACTGCCGGTCCGCAGTAGCCGCCAAAAACAGATTTACCTGCAACATAAGGATTGGGCACCAGTGTATCCAAATCCACACCGGTTATTGATTGAATGGTATTGATCAACGACAATGCATTCGTTCCTGCTTTTACCACCGACCTTCCGGTGGGTACCACCGAATGTACATTGGGTGTTAATTTTGTTATAACAGGAATCGTTGCTTTTTCCATCACCCACTCTACTACCATACAGGCAATTTCCGGGTCTTGCCCCACGGCGGCGCCCATGCCACGTTCCGTCATGCCATGCGGACAACCAAAATTTAATTCAAAGCCATGTGCACCGGTGTCTTCACATTTTTTTATTAATTCGTGCCAGCTGTTTTTATCATTGTCGGCCATCAATGAAATAATCATTGCCCTGTCGGGAAATAATTTTACACACTCTGCAATTTCTTTCAAATTTATTTCCAGCGGCCTGTCGCTGATAAGTTCAATATTATTAAAACCCATTACTCTTTGTCCGCCATAATCTACAGCAGAATATCTTGATGAAACATTTTTTACCTGGCTGCCAAGCGTTTTCCAAACCACGCCGCCCCAGCCGGCTTCAAAAGCACGGAGTACATTATATTTTTTATCTGTCGGCGGCGCACTCGCTAACCAAAATGGGTTGGGAGATTTTATGCCGAGGAAGTTTGAGGTTATGTTTGCCATATGAAGCCCCTATCCCCTAAAGGGGAAACAGGGTAGATTAGTTAGAAGATTAAGTTTTATATTTTTTGTTGCAAGCATTTGTGATTATTATCTACTCTAAAAAAATTGCATTTTCTTTTTTTGAGCCCATCTATATTTCTCTATTCAACTTCATTGGTCTGGCCTAAGGCGAGACACTCTTCAGCAATATTTCCTTATTGAGCATTATAGAATTTTTTATTTTTACTAATGTCACCCCTTCGGGGTTTTGCTTCATTTAATAATTTGTTTGCTATATTAATGTCAGCCTTTCAGGCTTTAAAATCTATAGAAATTTTTTCTTCAGGATCAGTTTGAATTTGAAATCAAATTCCTAATTGCTAATTCCTAAGTATTGCATTATTGCAGCTGCCCCGTCCTTTCCCGCCTGCACCGCATCAACAACTTCTTTACCGCCATTCACTGCATCGCCACCGGCAAACACGCCTTTAATATTTGTTGCACAATTATTAATAACAACCCTTCCTTTATTATTCATAATACCATTATCCATTATTAATTCTTCAAAAGGCATTTGGCCTGCGGCTTTAATCACCATGTCCACCTCTAAAGAAAATGTTTCACCGGTTACTTCTGTGCTTCTTCTGCCGCTGGCATCGGGCTCGCCGAGTTGCATAATATTGCAAATGATTTGGGTTACTTTTCCATTAACCCCTTTTAATTCTTTTGGTGCAGCTAACCACATTATTTTACAACCATCTAACATAGCAATATCCAGTTCATGTTGGGTGCAGGGCATTTCTTCCTGCGTTCTTCTGTAGAGCATCGTTACTTCTTTTGCACCCAAACGTTTTGCCTGCGTGGCAGCATCAATAGCCGTCATACCCATACCAATTACAGCAACTTTATCACCCACAGGTATTGCAGGAAAACCTTTGTCTCTTAAATCGTAAATAAATTTTATCGCATCTTCCACACCTTCTAAATCTTCACCGGGAATATCTAATTGCCTTGCTAAGCCTACACCAATTCCAAGATATACTGCGTCATATTTTTTTTGTAATGCAGCAAGCGAAATATTTTTACCCAGCTCCTGGTTATA
>NZ_JANPCM010000062.1:0-9220 GCF_031430955.1 Ferruginibacter sp. | reverse complement strand
GTGCAAAATTTTAATTTGGGAGAGACAACTGCAAATCTTGCAGAAGTTGTTGTTGCTTCAACCCGTGGAGCTGCCAGTGGTGGAAAAGGTGGTGCAGAAACTGGTATTGGCAGAGATAAAATGCAGAACTTACCATCAGTTGGCAGAAATATATCAGATTACCTTCGCTATGTTCCACAAGCAAAAATTACCGGCGATGGCGGTATTTCTTTAGCAGGACAAAATAACAGGTATAACTCTTTTTACATTGATGGCGCTGTAAATAATGATGTTTTCGGTTTATCAGCATCTGGTACAAATGGTGGTCAAACTGGCATAGCACCAATTTCAATTGATGCGATTGACCAGTTTCAGGTGGTTCTTTCTCCTTATGACCCTTCATTAGGCAATTTTACCGGCGGTGGTATTAACGCCATTACCAAAAGCGGCACAAATGTTTTACATGGTTCTGTATATCATTTATTCAGAAATCAAAATCTATCGGGTAAAACACCTGGTGTGGCAAAATCTGCAGCAATTAAACTTGCTGATTTTACAAATAAAACTACGGGGTTCCGTTTAGGTGGTGCTTTAGTTAAAAACAAATTATTCTTTTTTGTTAGTGGAGAAATACAAAGAGACCAGAGGCCACAACCCGTGGATCTATCCAAATATCTTGGGAACTCCTCCTTAGCTCAGATAGATGCTCTGGGTGCATATTTAAAAACTACTTATGGTTATGATCCGGGGGGTTTCAGGGATAATCCTGAAGTTGTTGAGGCAAACAGAATTGCTACTAAACTGGACTGGAATATCAATGATAAAAATAAATTAAGCATTAGCTACAGGTATAACTATGGTTTTAGAAATAATACTTCAAGAAGCAGTAACTCTACAATTAATTTTTATAACAATGGTATCAGTTTCCCTTCTACCACTAATTCAGGATCCCTTGAACTTAACTCAAGGTTAAAAGGGAGCAGCAACAATAAGTTATTGCTTACATTTACCAATGTTGTTGATAACAGGGGTGCAATCGGTTCGCCTTTTCCAAGGGTAACCATCAGGGATGGTGCATCTAATATTATTTTTGGAACGGAAGAATTTTCTACAGGTAACTATTTACAGCAAAACAATGCAGCCATATTTGATGTATTTAAATTCTACAAGGGGAAAAATACTTTTTCAATAGGTACAGATAACGAGTTTAGTAAATCAACAAATATTTTTATCCGCCAAAATTATGGTTCCTACCAATACGATAGTTTATCAGGATTTTTAAATGGCCTTAAAGCAAGGCAGTATGACAGGACCTATTCTTTATTAGATCCGGGCAAATCCGGCGACGAATCTGTAAACGCAGCAGCTAAATTTAATACCTTAAGATTAGGCTTTTTTGTTGGTGATGAAATAAAATTTACGGATAGATTTACTATGTCGTTGGGATTACGTGCAGACAATACAAAGTTTTTAACTACTCCAAAAACTGATCCTTTCTTCAATGATACTGCCATTGCTAAAATTTCTACCTATTACGATTTGCAGGGAGCCCGATCAGGACAAATAAATGATCCTAAATGGTCATTAAATCCAAGAATCGGTTTTGTATTTAAAGTTCCGGAAGAAGAAGTTACCATCCGCGGTGGTATAGGGACTTTTACAGGAAGAGTTCCTTTAGTATGGCCTGGCGGAGTTTATAATAATAATGGTATAAGCCTTGCCGGTATCCGTGCTACAGGTGCATCATCTGTTGTATTTAAGGCAGATCCTTTTAATCAATATATAGCCTCAGATTTAGGTATTACAACGCCTACCCCAAGTGGACAGGTAGATTTACTGGCTAAAGATTTTAAGCTTAATAAAGTTTTCAGGGCTTCCCTTGGTATTGATAAAAAATTCGGAAAGAAATGGAAGCTGTCATTTGAAGGAATTTACACAAAAAATATTAATGAAATTGATTACAAACGTGTAGATATTTTGCCTGCAACTTTAAAGGCACTCGGGCCTGATGCAAGGGATGTTTACACAACAGGAACTGCACCTCCTTTAATCCCTTTACGTTCTAATGGTACAAACCCGTACACAGGTATCTATTTATTAAGTAACAGTAGCGGGGAAAAAGGTTTTTCTTATAATTTTACTACCACAATAGACAGGGCCTGGGATAACAACTGGTCATTTAATGCCAATTATTCTTATGGTAATTCTGTAGTGAAAAATGAAGGTACCAGTTCTCAAAACAATTCGCAATGGCGTTTTATGGAGGCAAGAAATGGCAGAAACAGTATCGGCCTGTCCACCAGTGATTACGACCTTGGTCACAGAATCAGTGCTTTTGCTTCTAAAAAATTCAGATACCTTAACGACAGGTTAGCTACAACAGTTTCATTAGTTTATAATGGACAGAGTGGTAGCCCTTACAGCTATACAACTGCGGGAAGCTTAGTTCGTGATAATGCATCCGGAGATGGAAACGATTTATTGTTCATTCCTACATCAGCCCAGATAAGCAGCATGACTTTCCTGAGTAATACAATTGGTACAGGGTCTACCGCTGTTACTTATACACCGCAACAACAAAAAGACGCATTTGACCAATTTATCGGTGAAGATAAATATCTGAGTAAACGCAGAGGGCAGTACGCTGAGCGTAATGGTGCAAGGTTACCATTTACCCACGTTTTGGATTTTAAACTTCAACAGGACTTCAACGTAAAAGTTAGTGGAAAACTTTATACTCTGCAACTTACATATGATCTGTTTAATCTTACAAATCTTATAGACAGAAATGCAGGAAGACAATATTTTATTGCAAATGACCAATCAACAATTTTATCTTTTGCAGGATATGTAAGCGCTACCAACCTTACCCCGCAATACAGGTTTACCCCAAGAACAACTACTGTTTACAACATTTCTGATGGTGTATATAATAGTTCACGCTGGAGCAGCCAGTTGGGCGTAAGGTTAACATTTTAATAAATAAAACTCCTTACTAAAAAACCCCGGCAGTTCCGGGGTTTTTTAGTAAGGAAAATTGTATCGCACTTATATTTTTCAAGTTTTGGTTTATTTTTAATATTTTATAACTTGTTAATAATTTCTTAAAGCTATTTTATTTTTTTATTAGCACCTTTGCACTTAATTAAAGCTAATTTTTTATGAGAGTTAAAAACATGGTATGCTTATTAATCGTACTGCTTATTTTTCCATTTGCCTTAACTGCACAGGTTACAACAGGCAGCATCAGTGGTAATGTAAAAGATGCCAAAGGAACCGATCTTACAGGATCAACCATTGAAGTTTTACATGAGCCTTCCGGCTCTGTTTACAGGGCTTCCTCTGGTAAAAACGGTGTATTTAATATTCCGAGTTTACGTGTTGGCGGGCCGTATAAAGTAACCATAAGCTTTGTTGGTTTTAAACCTGAGGTAATTACTGATGTTTATGTTCAACTGGGAGAAGCATCAAAAATAAATGTGGTACTTACCGATGCCAATGCAAGCCTGACTGAAGTAGTAGTTACCGGAGCTGCAAGAAAAGGCTCACTTATTTCTAAAGACAGAAAAGGAACTTCTACCAATATCAACAGAAGGTTAATTGCAGCATTGCCTACACTTTCAAGAAATATTACTGACTTAACTAAATTAACCCCACAGGCAAGTGGCACTTCATTTGCCGGACAGGATAACCGTTTTATCAACCTGACTGTTGATGGTTCTATCTTCAACAACTCATTTGGTTTACAGGCATTACCAGGCAGCCAAACCAGTGCCTCTCCAATTTCTATTGATGCCATTGAGGAGATTCAGGTAAACGTTTCGCCATACAGTGTAAAAGATGCAGGGTTTACAGGTGCAAGCATTAATGCGGTTACCCGTAGTGGTACCAATACTTTTCATGGCTCAGGATTTTTTAATAACCGTAACCAAAAATTAGTGGGTACTAAAGCAGGCCCTGATGGTAAAACACCGGTTACTATCGCTAATTTTGATGTAAAACAATACGGCTTTACCCTTGGAGGCCCCATTATTAAAAATAAATTATTCTTTTTTGCTAACTACGAAAATGAAAAAAGAACTGATCCGGGAACTGCATTCGCTTCCGATAACGGTTTAAACACTGGCCAAACTAATGTTTCAAGAGTTAAAAAAGTACAGTTAGATTCGTTATCTGATTTTGTAAAAACGAAATTAGGTTATGATCCCGGACAATATGAGGGTTATAATTTTCTTACTACCAGTTATAAAATTTTAGCAAAAATTGACTGGAACATCAGCAATAAAAATAAATTCAGCGTTCGTTTTAATTCTTTAAGATCATTTAAAGATATTGGTGCAAGTTCATCCGGGGTTTTGGGTGGATCAAGACAAAGTAATTTAAACACTATGAATTTCTCCAACAATAATTATGAAATTAACAATGATATTTATTCTTTGATCGGACAATTAAATACCCGTATCAGCAATAAAATTTCTAACGAATTAATTTTTGGATGGACAGCCAACAGAGATTACAGAGCAATTAAAGGAGGAAATATTTTTCCGATTGTTGACATTTTAGATGGTTCTAACAGTGACAGAAATTATATTTCTTTCGGTGCTGAACCATTTACACCCAACAATAAATTATTTACCGATACCTGGCAGGCATCTGATAATATTACTTTTTATAATGGTAAACACACCACTTCTGCAGGTGCAAATTTTGAATCCTTTAAATTCTTTAACCAGTTTACACCACAGATTCAGGGTCAATATACTTTTAACAGCCTTGCAGATTTTTATACTTCTGCTAATGCTTATTTAGCTAACAGCAATATGACAACAAACCCAGTACCTTTAAGAAGATATATTTTAGGGTACAGCAATTTAGCCAATAACGAATTGTGGAATGCCATAACCAAAGCAAAAAATATTGGTGCCTATGTGCAGGATGAATGGCAGATAAGGGAGAATTTAAACATTACCTACGGCGTACGTTTTGATGTGCCTTTCTTTACATCAAACGCCGTAAACAATCCGCAGGTTGATAGTTACAGTTTTGTAGATGAAAAAGGTAATCCAACTAAATTAAGCACTTCGCAATTGCCCTCAGCCAAGCTAATGATAAACCCAAGGTTTGGTTTTAACTACGATATAAGAGGAGATAAAAACACACAATTGCGTGGCGGATTAGGTTTATTTTCCGGCCGTCCGGCATTTGTATTTGTAAGTAATGCAGTAGGTAATAATGGTATGCAGGCCGGGCAAATAAGCCAGGATAATTCTACCGCAAATCCTTTAGTTAGATATCCTTTCAGTCCAAATATTACCCGTAACATTCCACCAACAACTCCTGGTTCACCTGCTGCCAGTTATAACATTGCACCTATTGAGAAAAACTTCCGTTTCCCCCAGGTATTCCGTACAAATCTTGCAATTGATCAAAAATTATTTGCAGGTATTGTAGGTTCGGCAGAATTTTTATTTACACAAAGCATCAGCAATATATTTTATTACAATGCCAACCAAAAAGTAGCCACAGCAAACTTTACCGGCCCTGATAAACGTCCACGTTTTGCCGGTAGTTCAAGTGCTGTAAGAATTAATTCAAATGTAAACGACGCAACAGTTTTATCAAGCCGTCCTTACGGTTCTAATACAAGTGTTACCTTAAAATTAGAAAAGCCTTTGCAAAAAGGCCTTAGCTGGTTATTAGCTTATAATTTTGGCCGTACTAAAGACTATTCAAGTTCAAGCACTATTGCATTCAGCAGTTTTACTTCAACAAGAACAGTTAATGGTAATAATCTTCCTGAAAATTCTTTCAGTGATAATGATACCCGCCACCGCATAATTGGTAACATTACTTACCGTAAAGAAATTGCAAAAGCTGTTGCTTTGCAGGTTTCGTTGTTTGGCCAATCGCAAAATTTAGGCAGATTTTCTTATGGCTACTCCAACGATATGAATTTAGATGGTATTAGCGGTAATGATTTATTATACATACCAAAAGACCAGAGCGAAATGAATTTTGATGCTATTACAGGAGCAACTCCTTTTACAATTCAACAGCAAAAAGATGCTTTTGAATCGTATATTCAAAACAACAGTTACTTAAAAAATCATCGTGGGCAGGTAGCGCAAAGAAATGGTGTATTACAGCCTATGTTAACAAGATTCGATTTATCTACAGTGGTGGAAGTGTTCAAAAACTTTGGTAAACAAAGACATACCATTCAGTTTAGGGCAGATATTTTTAATGTAGGTAATTTTCTTAACCACCAGTGGGGAGTTGCACATGTTATTAATACCACCTCGCCATTAGCATATTCAAGAGTAGATGCCAACGGTTTACCCTATTTTAGAATGAATACTGTAAATGGCAGCTTAAATTATGAAACTTACAGAAAGGGTACTGCAATACAGGATGTTTGGCAGGGCCAGTTAGGTATCCGTTACATTTTTTAATACATAAAATAGATTTACATAAAGATGCCCCGAAAATTTTCGGGGCATCTTTATTATTTGCAAATCTTTTTTAGTCAGTTATTTCTCCATTATAACTCCACCCCCATTTTAAAAAATCCGGAAATGCTTTTGCCCATGTTGGTACATCATGTTTACCATCCTGCAGTTCTATATATTTTATATCTGCTTCTTTTGTGTAACCTTTTGCAACCAATTCATCAATTAAACTTACTGCATCATCGATGGAGTCAATTACTCCGTTATTGTTTCTGTCAGCCGTTTCATCTAAAGTGCCCACTTCAAAAAAGAATTTAAGCCATGGTGCGTAATTACTTTTTCTTATTTGGCTATGCATAATTCTGTCGGTGGTTTCATCAAAATCCACATCATCCTGATCGGTATCCCGCCACCATAATGAACCGCTGAAAACACCAACTCTTTTAAATTCATGAGGATAATTCCACACTATATCCAAGGCACTTAATCCGCCTAAAGAAAAACCAGCAAATGATTTTTCTTTAAATGATTCAATGGAGTATTTTTTTCTGATAAAGGGTAAAAGCTCCTCAAAAATAAAAGAATTGTACAAGCCGGCTTTAGCCCCCCGGCCTTTGTAATCTAAAATTTTAGCAGTACCATATTCATTTTTTCTATCTGCACTGCAGTGGATGCCAACACACAATAAAGGACTGATGCTTTCATTTTTATACAAATTTTCTACTATCCCCGAAAAATTCATAGTCACTAAATCCTGCCCGTCGTTTATTAATAAGAGGTTAACCGGTTCCTGTATTGAAGAAGGTAAATAACAATCAACTTTTACATCTCTTTTTAAAAAATAAGATTCGAGTACGTGATTTTCTACAATAACACCCGCCATTTTTTCTCTCTCCATAGTTTCAAAATTAAGGAAAGAAGATGAAAACAGGTAATACTGGCTTAACATCAGCATACAAACAATATTTTTTTTATTGGCAGCTAAAAAATATATTTGAATACGCTTAAAATACAACTACATTTCATCAATAAATAAAACCAACTGATATGAAGAAAATTGGTATGCTCTTTGGCAAAGAAAGAAGTTTTCCCATGGCTTTTGTTGAAAGGGTAAACAGCAAAAAAATTGACGGCATAATTGCCGAGCCAGTACAAATTGACAAAGTAATGCAGGGTGAACCGAGCGGCTATGCAGTTATCTTCGACAGAATTAGCCAGGACGTTCCATTTTACAGGGCGTATTTAAAAAATGCAGCATTATGCGGCACCACAGTAATTAACAACCCCTTTTGGTGGAGTGCAGATGAAAAATTTTTTAACAACTGTCTTGCAACAAAAATTGGAGTACCCGTTCCAAAAACCGTAATTCTGCCCAGCAAAGATTTACCTGCTGATACCACCGATGAATCTTTCAGCAACTTAGCCTACCCGTTAGACTGGGAAGGGATTTTTAAATACATCGGCTTTCCTGCATACATGAAACCATTTGCAGGTGGCGGATGGAAAAGTGTTTACCAGTTAAACAGTATTGAAGAATTTTTTGAAAAGCATGCGGAAACAGAACAACTGGTAATGATGCTGCAGGAAGAAATTAAATTTACAGAATACTACCGTTGTTATTGCATTGGTGGAAAGTATGTACGCATTATGCCTTACGAACCCCGTAATCCACATGCATTGCGTTATGTTGCCGATTTTAAACCAACACCGGAAAAATATAAGGAGATGGAAGATATTGTATTGCGTATCTGTCAATATTTGGGTTACGATTTTAATACGGTAGAATTGGCCTTGCGTGATGGTGTACCTTATGCTATTGATTTTTGTAACCCTGCACCCGATGCAGAAGTAACCAGTGTAGGGCAGGAAAATTTTGATTGGGTGGTAGAAACTGCAGCCAATTATGCCATTGAAAAAGCTATGGAGCATAAAGAGAATGCAGATAATTTAACCTGGGGTGAGTATATTAAACGCAGCAGCAACAAGCAAAAATTATATTGAAAAATTATTTAACCATACAAAAAGAAGATTTTACCGAAGTAAAAGTTGAAGAGCCACAAAGCCCCTATGGCTTTACTTATGCTGACTATTTAACGTGGAATTTTAAGGAGAGAATTGAATTAATAAGGGGAAAGATTTTTAAAATGAGCCCGGCGCCATCGGTACCACATCAAAAAATTTCTATTAATATAGAAAACAAGTTCACCATTTTTTTAGATGACAAGCCTTGCAATATGCTTCATGCCCCTGTTGATGTAAAATTAAAATGCAAACCTTTCAAAAAGAAAAAATTACGGGATGATGAAATAACAACTGTTGTACAACCTGATATTATTGTTGTTTGTGACCAAGAGAAACTACAAGATATTCGAAGTGTAGATGGTGCCCCGGATCTTGTTGTAGAAATATTAAGCCCGGGAAATACAAAAACAGAAACTAAATATAAATTAGATTTATACGAAGAAAACTGCGTACTGGAATATTGGGTGGTTTACCCGGAGTATAAACAGATACATGTATTTATTTTAAACAAAGATGAAAAATACAGCAAGCCTGTTATTTACGAAAGCGGGGAAAATATTTATTCTGTAGTTTTAAAAGGCCTGAGTATTCCCACTGATGAAATTTTTAAACTCTAATTAAATTGCAACATGGCAAACCTATCTTACAAACATTTTACACTTGGTGTGGAAGAAGAATATATGGTGATTGATCCTGTTACCAGGGAACTAAAAAGCCATGAACAAAAAATTGTTCAGGAAGGTCAAAAAGTTATTAAAGACAAAGTAAAA
>NZ_JANPCM010000061.1:0-3583 GCF_031430955.1 Ferruginibacter sp. | reverse complement strand
TAAAGAAATTACTGATAAAAAACAGGCTGCCGAAGATTTACCCGTTGCAGAAATAAACAACAGGGATATTATTTATAAAGCAATTGATGAATTAAAAAAGACAAGGGATAAACAGATTGAAGAAATTTTGCAGGAATTATTGCCCGAAGCTTTTGCAACAGTAAAAGAAACCAGCAGGCGCTTTAAAGAAAACGAAACTATCGAAAGCACTGCTACTGAATTAGACAGAACCCTTGCAGTAAAAAAAGAACACATCACCATTGAAGGCGATAAAGCTATTTACAATAATACCTGGATTGCAGGTGGAGGATCTGTTACCTGGAATATGGTGCATTACGATGTACAATTGATTGGTGGTGCAGTTTTGCACTCCGGTAAAATTGCCGAAATGGCAACGGGTGAAGGTAAAACCCTGGTAAGTACTTTACCGGCATACTTAAATGCATTGTGCGGCGAAGGTGTACATATAGTTACTGTAAACGATTATTTGGCAAGAAGGGATAGTGAGTGGAACGGTCCTATTTTTGAATGGCTGGGTTTACGTGTTGATTGTATTGATAAGCATGAACCCAATACCGATGCCCGCCGCAATGCTTACAATGCCGATATTACTTATGGTACCAACAACGAATTTGGTTTTGATTATTTAAGGGATAACATGGTGCACACACCTGATGAAATGGTGCAGCGTAAACATCATTTTGCCATGGTGGATGAGGTGGATAGTGTATTAATTGATGATGCCCGTACGCCATTAATTATCAGTGGGCCAGTTGGCCACAGCGATAACACCCAACAGTTTTTCGATTTAAAACCAAGGATAGAAAAACTATTAGATGCACAGCGCAAAGCAGTCAATCAATATTTAATTGAGGCCAAGAAAAAAATTGCTGATGGCAACGACGACCCTAAAGATGGTGGCCTTGCATTAATGAGGGCACACCGTGGGTTACCAAAAAATGGTGCGTTAATAAAGTTTTTAAGTGAACCGGGCATCAGGGTAAAATTGCAGAAGAGCGAAAATTATTATCTCGCCGATCAGCAAAAAGAAATGCCCAAAGTAGATGAGGAATTATTTTTTAATATAGATGAAAAAAATAACCAGGTCGATCTTACTGATAAAGGCATTCAATTAATTACCCGTTCAGGCGAAGACCCTAACTTTTTTATTGTACCCGATATTTCTACCAAGCTGGCCGATATTGAAAAAGGAAGTTTAGGTGCAGAAGAAAAATTGCATGAAAAAGAAATATTACTCAACGATTATTCTTTAAAGGTTGACAGGATACATACCGTACAGCAATTATTAAAAGCGTACACTTTATTTGATAAAGATGTAGAGTATGTAATTATTGACGAAGCTGTAAAAATTGTAGATGAACAAACGGGCCGTATTATGGAAGGCCGCCGCTACAGCGATGGATTGCACCAGGCGCTGGAAGCAAAAGAAAATGTAAAGATTGAGGCGACTACACAAACTTACGCCACTGTTACTTTGCAAAATTTTTTCCGTATGTACCATAAGCTTTGCGGTATGACGGGTACTGCCGAAACAGAAGCTGCAGAGTTTTGGAGTATTTATAAATTAGATGTGGTAAACATTCCTACCAACGTAAAAGCTATTAGAAAAGATGAGCAGGATTTAGTGTATAAAACTAAACGTGAAAAATATAAAGCGGTAATTGATGCCATTGAAAAATTACGTACTGAAGGAAGGCCATGTTTGGTGGGTACAACATCGGTTGAAGTAAGTGAATTGCTGGCCAGGATGCTGAAGCAAAAAAATATTCCGCATAATGTATTAAATGCCAAACAGCATGCTAAAGAAGCACAGGTTATCACCGAAGCTGGGCTAGCCGGTGCTGTTACTATTGCTACTAACATGGCTGGTCGTGGTACCGATATTAAATTAGGCCCCGGTGTTAAAGATGCAGGAGGGTTGGCAATTTTAGGAACTGAGCGCCACGAAAGTCGCCGTGTGGACAGGCAGTTACGTGGCCGTGCCGGAAGACAGGGTGATCCGGGAAGTTCACAATTTTTTGTATCACTGGAAGATGATTTGATGCGTATGTTTGGCAGTGAAAGAATTGCAGGATTGATGGATAGAATGGGTTACAAAGAAGGCGAAGTGATTCAGCACAGTATGATCAGTAAATCAATTGAAAGGGCACAGAAGAAAGTAGAAGAAAATAACTTTGGAATAAGAAAACGTTTATTAGAATATGATGATGTAATGAATAAGCAGCGTAATGTTGTTTATGGTAAACGTAACCATGCATTATTTGGCGAACGTTTAGCTTTGGATTTGGATAATGCATTTTATTCTGTTGCTGATGGTTTAATTAATTCTTTTAAAGAAGGAAATGATCATGATGGATTAAAATTAGCGGCCATTGTAAATTTTGGAATAGATACAACAATTACTGCCGATGAATTAAACAGTGATGCCGCTAATACTTTAACGGAGCGTTTGTATAATGAAGCGATAGAACAATACCGCCGCAAAACGGATGCGATGATCTTGCAAACATTGCCCATAATAAAAAACATACGTAAAGAACAGGGTAACCATATTGAAAATGTTGCTGTACCGTTTACCGATGGTAAAAAAGGTATTCAGGCTCTAGCCAATTTAGATAAATATATTGCCAGCGAAGGCCGTGAATTAAATGATGCTTTAGAACGCAGTATTACGTTAGCACTGATAGATGATGCCTGGAAAGAACACTTAAGAGCGATGGATGATTTACGCCACAGTGTACAAACTGCAGGTTACGAACAAAAAGATCCGTTAGTGATTTATAAAATTGAAGCTTTTAGTGCGTTTAAACAAATGGATGATGAAGTAAATAAAAATATCGTAAGCTTCCTTAGCCATTGCGGCATACCGATGGAGCAAACCAATGCCGGGCAAATTAAAGAAGGCAGGGAAAAGAAAACTGACCTTAGTAAAATGAGGGCCAACAAAGAACTGGTAGATGCAGCAGGGCAGGATTATGCTGCTAATGAAAATGATTATATCGATCCATCGGAAGGAATTAAACAGGCGCCAGTAAAAGTAGAAAAAATGCCGGGGCGTAATGAGCAGTGCCCATGCGGCAGTGGAAAAAAGTACAAAAACTGTCATGGTAAAGAGGCTTAATTTCTAAAAAAATATTTTTAAAACCGTTTCAATTTTTTGAAACGGTTTTTTAGTTACACAAACCTTTGCATTGTCATCAAACTATCATTTAAAATTTCAACTCCTTTTTTCTTAAATTAATTTTATTAGTTTTACAGCCTGCTTATAACCTCTTTAGTAACCAAAACATGTTAATTATGAGAAAGCTATTGTTATCAACCAGCTTAATCTTTTGCAGTTACCTGCTTTTTGCCCAACAAAATTTTACTGTTAAAGTAACCGACTCAAAAACCGGTAACCCGGTAACCAATGCTTCAGTTGTTGTAAAAGCAACCAACAAAGGCGCTTCCACCAATAGCGAAGGTGTATTTACCATACAGGCCAAACCAAATGATGTGCTGGAAATAACCTGCATAGGCTACCAGCCACAGTTAGTAACACTGTCAGGCACTTCAATCATTG
>NZ_JANPCM010000060.1:0-12021 GCF_031430955.1 Ferruginibacter sp. | reverse complement strand
CTTTTCCATACCAGGTAAAAAAAAGATTTGGTAATATCCCTTTCCTGAGTTACATCATTTTTTCTAATTTCTCCATTTTGTGGATTATTATTGATCACTAAAAAGTTAGCTATAAAACTTAATAACACTTTCTTTTTAGTTGCAGGCGAATCTGGTTTAAGTACAGTAAGTTTAAGATCTTCGTACAGTAGGGTAGAAGTTCCTTTTGCCATAAGATCGTTGCCGCTTAAATTGAAAGTTAATTTATTGAACCTTCCTTTTTTTATGGCTATCATTCCCAGAGGCTCCGACACAGGGTTTAATGCTGTAGCATCATAACTGCCTCCTGTGCCTGAAATTGTAAAAGCCCCGTTAGCAGTATTTAAAGGCAACTGCCAGTTAGTTTGAATATTACTTACTCCTAAAAATGAAGCTGTAGCATTTACTGTCATCATTTCATTTTTTGCAATAGCATTTTTAATATTGGTTACATTGGTAACTGTACCATTTACATTTTTAAAAAATACAACACCGGTTTTTTCTGATATTGCACCTCTTTCTTTATAAGCTACATAGCTGTCTTTTACTATTATTTTTTTTATGCTTACCGGCATTTTTACTTTTTGCAAAAGCTGGTGGGGATATTTACCCACTTTGCTTGCCGGGTTGGGAGTAACCGTTCTGTCGTTAAAAACTTTTAAGGTAAGTTGCAGGCTTGCCATATCGGCAAGCAGTTTTTTTTCTGCAATCAATGTTTTTATTTCAACGCCGCTTAATGCAATATTTTTTAAATTGATATTGTACAGATCAGCCTGGTATTTTATACTTTTTGAAAAAGCAGCTTCGGTAAGTTGCGGCACTACTGCAAAACTGCTGATGTTTAAAGTTGACCTGGCGCTGTTGACATCAAAAGCACCTACATTCATTTTATAATTTTTATCCTCCGAAGGAAAAGAAAAACCATCTGCCGAAAATGCCCAGGTGCTGGTTTTAATTAAATTTTTTATGGTAACATCCGAAGATAATTTTTGAATATCAACCGCATTAAATTTTACATTGGTAAGTGTAAAGGGCGCAGCCGCAGGATTTTTTTTATCATAAACAAGGATTTTTGTGCTGCCAATCGAAATCTTATTTAACAAAGCTTCATCAAAATAATTATTATCAATTTCAATTTTATCGTTGGCACCATCGTTACTGCTGTTTTTTGTACGGTAAAAAGTCAGCAGGCCGCCATCACTTTTCAATTCCTCTGCCTTTAATTGCTGTTTTAAAATAAATGCATCTGTCGAAATATTAGTGAGCAAAGTATTATTAATATCAAAAATCACTTTGCCATCTTTATTTTTTTGCTGAAATTTTTTAAGGCGTATTAATTTTTCCGGGGCATTGTATTCTACATCTGTAAAAGTGGCAATATTATTTCCTGTTTTAATGTACACCTCTTTCACTTTTGCCACCATATCTTTTACAAAATAGCTGATTACATTTTGATAATCTTTTGTACTGTCTATCCTGAAATTTTTCAATACTACAGAGATATCTTTTAATGCAGTATGCGGTTCGCCGGATTTATCGGAAAAATTTACCACACCATTTTCTATTTTTATTTCTTCAGACCTGATACTTTTAAATTTGCCCAGCATTTTTTCGTAAATAGCCAGCGTATCGTAAGTGCCGTAAGTGTCTTTTTCTTTTTTACCCGAATTAATGATGTACACAACCGGGTGGCGGATGAGTATTGATTTTGCCTGAATGGCGGTACTGCTGATAAGCCCGGGGATATTTGCACCTTTAATGGTCAATTCATCTAAATGAATATTGTAAACAGTAGTGGAAGATGCAGTATCAAAATCTGCTAATTGTTTTTGCAAAGAATCGGATTGCAAGGCCACATTATAGAAAGAAGCATTACCGGTAATTTCATCAATTGATGAACTGTCGTACTTAATAAAATATAAACTGTCGGTTTCATTATTTACAGCGGTTTTTATTTTATCTTTTATAAAACCTTTTTTAATTTGCTGCCAGTAAATCCAGCCACCAAAAAGTACCGCCACCAAAATAACACCTGCAATTTTTATTGATTTTTTCATAATAACTTTATAGTATTGCAAGCCTAAAATGGCAAACCTAATGCAATGTTTAAAATAAGATTTTCTCTCCGCCATGCACTACTGCCAAAATCAAATTGATTCAGTACCCATCTTTGTCCATCAGGTAAAAAAGGTTTTCGTAAGGGGATACCTAAGTCGGCACGAATAATTAAAACAGTAGCATCAAAACGGATTCCAAAACCCGATGCAACGGCAATTTCTTTATACCAGCTTTTACTTAACTTTCCTGCCGGGCCAAAAAGTAAAGTGTCTTTCGTCCAGATATTTCCTGCATCAATAAAAATAGCGCCACTTATACTTGGTGTAAATGGTATCCTTAATTCGGAGTTGAACAATATTTTATAATCGCCACCAATAATTTGAAAGAAGCGTTGATTTTCTGCAGTAGGTTTATAAGTCCCCGGCCCTAAACTTCTTATTCTAAAACCACGTATAGAACTTGAGCCTCCAATAATATACTGTTTAGAAAATGGAAGCAAAGCAGAGTTGCTGTAAGGCATGCCAATACCTATTTGAATACGGTTTGCGAAATCCAATTTGTTGGGCAATGCCCTGGTATAATGGAAATCAAAATCGGTTTTTACATATTGTGCAAACGGGGTACCGAAAATTGTTTTTTCTCTGAATTTTTTTGCACCTGTAATTAAACCGGCAATATTACCCGACAGATCTAAACTGGCATTAAAATAAATTTTATTTTTTCTGTTGCGCTGAGCACTGTTGTAGGTATACGAAAAGTAAGTACCCAGTATAGCTTCGGAATAAACATTTAATAAGATAGCTGGCGTAACTAATGCCTGTTTGTAAAAGGTATCAGTAACACCGGTAGCATTAAGGTAGCTTAGCGAAAATGGTGCAACAGTAAATTCATTTCTTAAATTTTGTTTCCAGGTAAAATCATATTGCAGGCGAAATAAATTTTTTGTGTAAAATAATTGCCTTCGATATAGTTCGTAACCCAACAATAAATTGGTATTGGGCGGAAAAAAATTATTTTCTTTTAAGTTAAAAAAAGGGATAGCATACCGGGGAAATTTTATGCTGACTTCTCCACCAATACGGTAACTGTTGTTGTTGCGGAGAGAATCTGCAAAAGAAACTTCAAAACCGGTATATGCTTTTATGGTTAGCAATTCGGCACCATGAAAAATATTCCTGTTTTTCCAGTTAACACTTACCTGCGATCCAATTATATTATTTTCTTTAGAAAAAGCATCAATGGATGCCTGCAGCGATTTCTTTTTTGCAGGGGTCAAATAGTAATACACATTCATGCGGTGCAAATCGCCGGAATCTTTTAGGGCTTCAAACCTGTTTTTTACAAATTTAAAAGCGCTGATATTGATAAAACGGTTGAGCGTTGTATTTTGTGAACGGCTGTTGTATACGCTGCCAGGCCTGTAAGTAATGTTTTGTGCAAACAGACGGTTATTGAATTTTTTTGTGGTGTCTTTAATTATTAAATTATCAAAACGGTTAGCACCATATAAACTTGTATCGAGTTGCGGAGATATTAAAGTGTAATTAGGAAATACAATAATGTTGTTGATCTTGTAGGCATGTTTTGCCTGCTCCGGAATAGTTTTTTTAACGTTTAAGTATAATGCTACTTCACGGTTACCAATAGTACTGTCGGCATAAGCCATTAAATAATCAGGATTAAAATAATAATAGCCTTTGGTTTTTAAAAAAAGATCCAGCTGGTCTCTCTCTGCGCTGATGTCGCTTAAGCGATAGGCTTGCCCGGTTTTTAAAATGCCATTATTTTTTTGACGTTGCTGCAATAATTTTAAAAGATTTGAACTGTCACTCACCCAGGTTATACTTTTTATTTTGTACTGCGGTTGCACATGTGCGGTATAAATGGCTTTGGTAAAATAGCCGCTGTTAGCAGTGTCGCCCTGTACAGTAGTATGAAAATAGCCTGTGTTTTCCATAAAGGATTGCATATTTTCTGCAGTAACTTTTGCATTTACCCTGCTGCTTAGTACAGGAGCTTCTCCCAATCTTTTTCTTAAAAATGCACGCAAACCCTTTTCCTCTTTTTCCGGATCGGGCTCGCCAATTTTATACCACCACCAAACTTTATAAGGCTGGCCGAATAAAAATTTATTTGCCCTTGGGGTAACAGCAAGCTTTAATTGCTTTTTTAAATTTCGGCTTGTAGTTTTAACATCAGGATTTTTTTTAACTGTAACAGTGGCGCCCCTGTACAATTTTTCGCCTGGCGGTAAAAAACGCTGCACACTGCAGGAAGTTAATACTGCTAAAAAAAATAATGCTGTTAAATATTTAATTTTCATCTGCACTTATTATAAACTATTTCTTTTTTCTTCTGAACAATTCATTAAACTTTTCGTAATCGATCGTGGCAACAAAACCCACACCGGTTTCTACCACATAACCATCTATCACCACTTCAAACTGATTTTTGCGATAAGCCCTTAATAAATATTTTCCATCTTTGGTAAGTTTATAACCAATGGTAACATCGGGTATAAAACTGTTGTTTTGTTTATCTGCTGCATTTTGCCCCTGCACACCAAAATTTTTACCAATGCTTACGGTTAACTTATCATCTAAAAAAGTTTTGCTTAATGCCACATTAAGATCGGTGCGCTGGTTGTTGCCGCCATTGGCATAATCACGGTAGCTGTTTAAATTAAGATCAATGTCAACACCCTTCAATAAATTACCGGCTATTTCATTTAAGGCCGATGATAAAAACTGGCTTACACTCTGTCGGGCAATATCATTAAAGTCGTCGCCATTGCCTTTAAAAAAGTCGCTGCTTTGTTCACCGGTAAATCTGCCTAATAATAATAAAGAAAAAACCTGTTTGTTTGTTGCAGATTCATCGCCTCTTATTTGTGTAAGTTTATTTTCAATGGTGGTTCTTAATTCGCTGCTTATGGCAGAATTATCATCTGGTAATTGAATATCAAATTTAATTTCGGGCCTGCTTAACACACCGGATAAATATAATATAACTTTAAAAGGAACTTTTTGATTGAACGAATTGGAAAGCAGCGGATCTACTGTTCCTACTTCGTTGGCCAGTAAATCTTTTGCAGAAGTAATTACTGTATATGCAGCTGTAGCATTAATTCTTGCCCTTAATGGTTCGCCGGCAAAATAAATACTGCTGCCTTTTACCAAGGTGAATTTTCGTTGTAAAAACTGGTAATTAAATAAATAGTAACCATTATCTAATTCATAATTTCCTGCCAGTACAATATTGCCGCCGGGGTCAACACCTGCATTTAATTGTGCGTCTCCCTGCACTTTAATTTCATCGCCTGTTGCCGGATCAATAAGAATAGTTAAAGCGGCACGTTTGGGTACTTCTATATTTAAATTGTAATTGAGAAATTGTGCAAAATTTGATTGTACTTCTTTAGCTTCCACAAAAGGAATAACAGGAGGGTTGATATCAAAAGTATCCCGGTCGATAAAACGCACAATCGTTCTGCCTTCATCTTTACTGTAACTTCTTTCGGGCACTACAATCCTTACATTGCTGTTTTCATTTACATAAATATCTCCCTGTATATCCGGCGCAACAGCATTGCCTGTTACAGAAATGTTTGCGTCTATTGAAGCAAAACCATATAATTCGTTGTTGATGGCTTTAGGCGCATTCAGTATAATAAAATCTGTTGCATTAATATCCAGGTTAAGATCAAATAGTTTTGATCTGTTAACTGTTATTGATCCATCAATTTTCATTTGATGATCTAAAGAATCACGAACAATAAAATTATCCAGCTTCACGGCAGGATGATTGAAAGTAATTTTTTGATTATCTATTTTAAATGCTGTGCCTAATTGAGTAATTGTAAATGCAGTAGTATCAAAATTTAAACTGCCTTTCCATACAGGTTCAGCAAATTTTCCTGATGCAGTAAAATCGCCCCACACATTTCCTTTAGTATTTTTTATTGCACCGCCTGTAAAACCCTGTAATGTGGTAATATTTAATTTTTTTACATCTGCTGTTGCATCAAACTCCTGTAACTCATTATTTAAATAATAATTTCCTTTTGCAGTTACGTCGTTTTCATTTCCTGTTAATGCAATGGTGGCAGTAATATTATTTTCGGATTGTTTTTGTGCAAAGGCAGTTACATCTCCCAACGGTTGCTGCATTATGGCAAGGTTGGCTATGGTAAGACTACCGGTAAATGCCGGCAATTTTTTATTAAGATCATTTACTTCAATTTTAGCATCCATTATGCCGCTGGCAAAAATGGTATCGTTATTAATAATGGAACTGATACTTTTTAAATTAAAATTATCTATTACAACATCAATAGGGCTGTTATTAACCGGCTGCCTGCTGCTGATAAAAATTTTGCTGGTATCGCTGGTGATAGAAAAATTATTGATGATCAATCCTGACGGAGAATATTTGATGTAATTATCAGAAGCTACTTTCCATTTTTCATAATTTAAAAGCAAGCTGTCTTTTAAACTAAAGGAGTAATAATCATCTTTGCTGTAAAAAGATGCCTTCAATCCAAACCAATCCTTTGCTTTATTATCCTGTGTTTGTGCATTAATTAAAATACTGTCGTTGGCAGCGCTGCCATTTAATTTGGTGCCGTAAAATGTATTGGCTGCATAATTTAAAGTATCAAAATTTACTGTATAATTAATGCGTTCGTTTTTTGATCCAATGGTCATGTTGCCATTTCTAACGGTGTTATTTTGATAATTAAGATAGGGAAGAGCAGCGGTAATATTTAATGCGCTGTCTGCATAAGCGGAGGCAAAACTGCCGTTAAAACTCACCTCTTCATAATCTTTTAAACCTGGCAAAACACCAATAAGAAATGGATGTTTTTTTATAGTGCCTTTAAAGTTTACCTGCTGATCATCGATTACTGCAGTATTTTTTGGAACAGCAATTTTATAATAGTGATTAATATATTGGATAACTGCATCCCCCACTTTATCATAATTAAAAGCGCCATTAGCATTTAAGTTTGCAAATGGTGCATTAAAAGTTATATCATCTTTACCATCTGCTGATGTGGCTAACAACGAAAGTGTATCTAATGCATAAAAGTTTTTACCCAACTGCATTTTTACAGAGTCGATGATGGTGTTTACATCAAGTTGGCGGGGTTGCAAATTATCCGCTTTTATATTTGCTAAGAGCGAAAAATTCAGTGTGTCATTATATAAATGTAATTTTTGCAATTGTGCGGTATCTACATTTACAAAACCATTTAGAGTGGGGTATTCGTTTTTTACATTTGCTTTTAAATCATATTGCAGTACCAGGTTGCTGTCGTTAATATTTCCTTTACTGTCAATATATCCTGCATTAAAAAATGCATTTACATTGGCGTTTTGATAATTGTATTTATTGTATTGCAATTGGTTTACAGCTGCAGTAATATCCGACCGCATAGTTTTATAATTAAAGCCTGTCCCTTTTGCTTTAAATGTCCCGGTAACATTTCCTAAAATACTATCCTGACTTATTAATTTGCCAATAGCAAAATTATTGGTGGTAATAAAAAGATCATATACTGCTCTTTCAGGATCTTTTACATTTTTAATAAAACCTTTTACAGTTGCAGGGCCATAGCTGCCATCTATTTTTGCATCGGCGGTAAGGTTGTTAATATTGCCTGATATTTTACCACTGATGATATTTTTTTCCGGCAAATTTATTTGTGGTGGTAAACTGCCAGCCGGAATAAAGCCCATGATAAAATTTTTATCAAAACTGCTTTTGCCTAAGGCAACATCATATTGCAGTGCAGCAGGGTTTAAAATATTTTTTAAATTTATTTTTCCATTTACTGCAAACCCTTTGCCGCTGGCTTTTATATTTGAAAACAATTCATTCCTGTTGCCGCTAATTCTGCCTGTAAGATTTATCGTTGCCGGCACTTGCGATAGTAGTTGCTGATTTTTTTTGGGCACAAACTTTAACAGGTCAACTTTTTTAATAAAGCTTCTATCTATATACAAATCATAATTAAATTTTGCTGCATCAGTTAAATTGTATAATGTGCCGTGTGCATTTACAGTGCTGCCCGATAAACCTGATAATTGTAAAAAGGGCAAATACACCATGGCAAGGTTGCCCCTTAACTCGGTATTAAAATTTACGAGGTTGTTAGCAAACTGTGCAGGAGGAAAAGTTTTTTTAAGAAATGGAGCCAGTAAGTAAAGATCATTAAAAGCAATGGTGGAATTTTTAAGTGTGGCTGAAATTAAACTGTTACGTGGATTTTTTGTAATGGCAGCAATGCTATCGTATTTAATTTCAATAAAATCCTGTATTAAACTTTTGGGATTTTTTACATAAAGGTCTTTAGCAGAAAAAATAGTGTCGGTCATTAAAAAATCTGCATGTGCTGTATCTATTTGAAAACCGCTGGTATCTTTAAATTGAAGTTGATTTATTAGAGCAGCCGTTTTATTTACCGAGTAATTAAAATTTACAATATCGGCACCCAGGTTTTTTACATCAAAATGTCCAAAATCAAAACCATCTTTTATTGATAAGTTATTATCATCAAATTTTATATTGTTGTTTGAAAGCAAAATTTGCTTTGCATTTATCATCCATGGAATTATAGTGGTATCAATTACATTCCTGGCTGCAATTTTATTTTTTGGATTAGTAAACCTGATAGTGGAACTGTCCAGCAAAATGGTATCAGCAGTTGCTGTAGATTGGGCCAAACTAAACAACACATTACTTAAACCAAGTTTTGTAACGTTGTTAGAATAATACAGCCCCGATATTTTATCTTCAACAATTACATTTACATCACTGATATTAAAATGTGCTGCCGTAAGAAAAAATTGATAGCCGGGTTTTTTAATGGTATCAACAGATGGCGAAACAGTGCTATCCTTTATTTTTTCTTTATAATTGTTCATAAAAAAATTAATACCAGATGCTGTAAAATTTTTAATTGCAAAATTTGTTCTGTCGGGTTGAAATTTATTTAAAGTGGCATCAAGATTTTTTATGCTGGCATTAAAATCTGACCCATCGTGTTTATCTTTAAACTGTAACACAACGTTAGTAAAGATTAAACGGTTTAAGGTTAATTTTAACTCTGCTGTATCGGTATTAACCTGGCTAACAGGTTTGTTGCCGGAGAAGGCGTTTATTAAAAATTCGTAGTTAAACAGTGTATCATTTTCGGGCCGGTTTACATTTAAAAAAATATTTTTGAATAATAATTTTTGGATATCGGTATTGCCCCTCATCAGTTTAAACATATTGATGTCGGCAGAAATTTGTTGCCCAAAAATTAAAGTATCTTTTTTTTGATCTTCGATGTAAACATTATTTATTTCTATCCATTGCGGTAACCTGTAATCGATGGAACCGATTACCACTTTTGTTTTTAATTTATCGGTAAGATAATTTTGTACCTGGTTTTTTACAACTTTTTTTCCGATGGGTAGATTAATAAAGAGAAAAAAAAGACACAACAAAACGATCACTCCTGTAAGTGTGTACAATACTATTTTGCCCGCTTTTTTTATTGTTTTTTTATAAGGCATTTATTGATGCAGTGTTGAAAATAATTTACTTGTTTAAGCGGTCATTTAAGCTTTTAGCTAATTTGTTTTTCACCGGCTGCCTGTATAATGAAATTATTGTGCCGTTACCGCTCCATGTAAGTTTCATTTAATTAGTGGAAATTCTCCAGTATTTCTTCTCAATATGTGGAATTTGTTCCTCACACAATCCAGGTGCCATACGTTTGCCGTATCTGCATCAATTGGTACAACTTTTGAAATTTTATTATTACAAAATACTAAAAATCCTCATTATGCAGCACATTAATCACGACACAAATTTTCAATTTTTAAAGAAAAAAATTAAAGAAATAAAAATGGCCATGTTCAGAACTGAAATAGATACTGAACTGAAATTACCTAATAATATCATTCAGACTTTTAGGGTTGACAACGATGGCACTGTTTGGTTTTTTACATCATGCAATGGGAACTATTCAGATAATATTGACCGTAGTTTTTATGCTTATCTTAATTATTATAAAAAAGGAAGCGGCTGCCGTTTGCAGTTAAGCGGTGTTGCTACCATTGTTGAAAATGGAGATGATGGTTTAATTTCAATTGATACTGCAACAAGAATGGTGCTGGTAAAAATGAAAATTATGCAGGCCGAGTATTATGAAAATAAAGTTTTTCCAAATGTTACTTTTACTGAAAAAGTAAAGAGTGCCATACATCAAATATTTCCAACGGCTGCACACAGGAGCTATAATTTTTTAAAATAGATTTTGTACAAATTAATATTTAAGAATTGTTTACTACGGGTACCCTAAATTACTTTAAAATTGATTCTATTATTTTACATAAAACTTTAAAAAGTAAAACATGAATAATTTTTTTAAAACTTTAATTGCCGGATATGCTGGGTGGAAATGGGGAGGCGGATGCCTTGGAACAATTGCTGTATTTGTTATAGTTTATTTTTTGCTCGGTAACGTACACTGTTAAAAATAGCTGCACCTTATTAAATGGTTTTGTTTAAAATATTGCTGCATCAATGCATGTTTTGTGTTGATGCAGTTTTATTTTTGTCTTGTTTAAATTTTATTAAATTTAACTTTGTTATATAATTTTAACCATGCAGCCATTTTATAAAAATAGATTTGAGGAGATTTTTAAACAACTCAACACATCTGCTAATGGTTTAAACAATGATGCAATTATGGAATTGCAACAACAATTTGGTACCAATACATTGCAGGAAGCCAAACAAAAAAGTAAATTTCAAATCCTCCTTTCACAGTTTACAGATGTAATGATTATTATTTTAATTATTGCTGCCGTTATTTCATTTGTGGTGGGGGAGCATACCGATGCCTATGTTATTTTGGCGATCATTATTGGCAATGCCTGGATGGGTTTTTCGCAGGAATACAACGCCGAGCAATCGGTAAGGATGCTGCAAAAAATGTCGGCACAATTTGCACTGGTATTACGCAATAACAAACCTTTAAAAATAGAAGCAAAGGAATTAGTCCCCGGTGATATTATTTTACTGGAAGCCGGTGATATTGTTCCTGCCGACGCAAGATTAGCTGAAGTACATTCCTTTAAAACTGATGAAGCATCGCTTACCGGAGAAAGCCATACAATTGAAAAGAAAACAGCAATCATCAATGAAGAAAATCTTGTACCCGGCGATCAGCACAATATGATTTTTAAAGGAACTATTGTAAGCAACGGGTCTGCAAAAGCTGTAGTAACGGCTACAGGCATGAAAACGGAGATAGGAAAAATTGCAGGGTTGATGGAAGTGGCTGCACAAAAAACACCTTTGCAAAAAAGGTTGGCTGTTTTTAGTAAACAACTTTCTGTAATTGTATTAGTTATTTGTGCAGTTGTATTTGGTATCGGATTATTACAGGGGCAACCTGTATTTGCAATGTTTCTTACTGCATTATCACTGGCTGTTGCCGCACTGCCCGAAGCATTACCTGCAGTAATAACCATTGCACTGGCATCAGGCGCAAAGCGCATGGTAAAACAAAATGCATTGATGAGAAAATTACCTGCAGTAGAAACGTTGGGTTCTGTTACATATATATGCAGCGACAAAACCGGTACGCTTACCCAAAATATAATGACGGTAGAAAAAATGCAGGCGGCGCCGGATAAAGAAGATTTATTGAAGCATGCGATGATACTGAATAATGAAGTAAAATTTTCTGATGAAGGTTTGCTCGGTGATTCTACCGAAACCGCATTGGTAGATCATGCTATCGAGAAGGGACATACAAAAGAAGGATCGGATAGCGCTTTTCCACTTTTGGAAAAATTGCCTTTCGATTCTGAAAGAATGCGGATGAGTACTTTACATCAGCATGGGGATAAATGGATTTTATTTGTAAAAGGCGCCCCAAAA
>NZ_JANPCM010000059.1:0-4854 GCF_031430955.1 Ferruginibacter sp. | reverse complement strand
GGGTATCAGCCCAATGGGTACAATAATCTCCCACCTGTTTTTTACACTCCTGTTTAATAAATCCGTATCGAGTAAATGAGCAAACCTTACTCCAATACTTACGGGTAATGAATTCCACACTTTGGTATCAAAATATAATTCACCTCCCGTACTGCGGTTAATAATTTCTGCTAGTTTGCCATTACTAAATCTTGCTAATGAATTATTATAATCATAAAAAGCATTAGCCCTTATACGTTGAAAATAAATTATACCACCAACACCCCAGTCAGGATAACACAATGGAAAATGATAATTGAATCCTAACTTATACATCCGTCTTGTGCTTAATGCTTCGTAACCTCTTGCAAAAGAAAAAATATTACTGAACAAATCAGGTAACGTATCTCTTTTTTGATAAGCCCCATTTATTACCAAACTATGATTGACTCCAATACCGGGAAAATATAATGCTGCATTACCCACCAATTTATGGCTGTTTCTAAAATTAAAAGCATCCCTGTAATTAACTGCAATACTTTGTGCCCACCGTGGATTAATATGTTGCCTTGCCCTGCGGCTTACATTACTAACAGAAAAAAACGCATTGGCATAATTGATAGCTTTATTATTAAAAATATTTTTGCTTACACCTGAATACAGATATTGTTCAATATTATACCCTGCACCAAAATTTAAAAACTTATTCGTTCGTCCGCCAATAAAATTTAAAGGAATTGAAAACCCTGTTTTTAATGTAGCGGAATTAAATATAACAGACTTACCCAATGCAGTATCGATCGTACGGTTAAAACTTTCCTCTGCCCCAACACTTAATACAGGAAACCAACCGGCAAATGCACTGCTGATACCAACGGTATGGCTTTTATCGTTTCTGTTGTAAGTGTAACTGATAATATTACTAAAACTGCTGAGTACATTATCGCTGTACAAACTGTAACCAAATTCCGGATCGGCAATTACCGGCCTGCGGCTATGAAAATTAAAAAGGTGAAGTGATTTTTTATATTTTGTAATGGGGTTTTGTTTTTCAGTTAAAGCATATAAAGAACCTGCACCACTTTTACTCAATGCTTTTTTGGTATAAAGGCTGCCTGTATTAGAATAAGTTACCGAACCTGTATCAATTCGTTGCCAACTCATTTCGTTAATATTGAATGTTGCCAACCTTGACCCTTTAACAGTAAAGGCGGAAAATACCATTTTACCTTTTGAATTTACAGACGGGTGATATACACCATTTATGTTTTTTGTGATGCTGAATATTTTTTCATCTGATAGGGTTATTGCAAAAATTTTATCTGCATTATTATTCATCATTGTAAAATATACAGTATCTCCTTTTACAAATGGATAACCCAAAACATTGAAAGAAGGCGTTGTAATATATTTGGCTTTTCCTGTAGTTAGATCTACTTTAAGTAATCCCATCGTTCCATCTGGAGTTCTTGCAGCAGACACCGCCGTATTGTGATCTATATATTTTGTTTGCGTAAAAAAATAATTCTGAGGGTTGGGCACTTTTAATATCACTTCTCCTGTAGAAGCGTTTAAGCGATGTAAATTATTGGTGCCGTCTGTATTTACACTTACTGCCAGTATTTCGCTGCCATCAGCATTTATATCCGGCGAAAAATATTTTGATTTAAAAGTTAATTGCTTTTGTTGTTTTGATTTTATATCCAGTAATTGAATTACGCTGTAATCCCTGTTGCCCCACCGTGGGTCGGATTGATAAGATGCGTAAACAATTTTGCCGTTTTTATAAGAGTAGTAATCATCAATAACAAAATTCTTTACCCTTAGTTTTTCTTCCTTACCATTAGCCAGTAAATAAAAAGCATTAACTTCTTTATAAGATTTTTTTGTAACTAAAATACTGTCGTCTCCAATAAAATTAGGGAACAGGTAATCTATAACATTATTTTTTTTAATACCTGTCAGGTAATTATTAGCAGTTGCTTTTTTTTCTTCTAAAAGAGATTTTTCTTTAAAAAAGTTTACCGCATCCTGCCGGAATTGTTTAAACGGCACACCCGAATGTTTTTCTATGGCTTTATTAAAAAAACTTTTAAACCTTACTGCATCATTGGTAACATTATTCCAAAAATTTTCTCCGTACTTTTCATAACCATACGCCACCAAAATATATCCCAGCGGATAATGATCGGGTACAAAATCTTTTAAAGAACCGCTGCGGTATTTCATCCAGCTGTACTTTTTATTTTCTAACCAAAGCGATTTAAAGCCATTGTAAAAAGCAGGCATCCTTCCACGTCCCTGTGCACTTACTAAAGTTTCCTGCCATACTGCATCCCCTTCAAAAAAATAATCAGGTAAAAATAGTCCGTTGGCAAACAACTGTCCTTCCTGCCCTAAAAAAAACGTAAATAATTTAGTAAGCCCTTTATTAAAATTACTGAACTGCTGCATGTGCCTGTTTTCGTGGGTAATCAAATTATCATCCCATCTTATACTTCCGGTATTAAAATTATCCTGGCCGGGTGTCATAAATAATTCACTCATTATTGGTGCCATACGAACATAGGCGTTAGGAATAGTGGTTTGATTTTGTAAAATAATATTCCATTTGCGCTGGCTGCCACCAATTGTTTTTGATGTGGCACTGTCCATTAACTGTACTGCATTGGCAATGCGGTTAGCCTGGCTGTCTAACCCCTGCGGAAAAATAACCTTTGCTTTTGAGGTATTTATTTGTTTCCATTTTACTGATGGAGCGTTACCACCAAAATTTTGTGCTATGCAAAAAAAAGGTAATAAAAAAAATATAACCGCAGCAGCAATAAGTTTTACTTTTATCATAGCTTAAAAATACAAATCATTATTGATAAAATAAATTACAACAAATGCTTGAACCCAACTTTTCTCCATTTCCTGAAATTATTACCGAAAGGTTATTACTGAGCAGCATAGAAAAAGACGACTCCCCAGAATTATTACTGTTACGCAGCAGCGAAAAAGTAATGGAATATATTGATAAGGAAAAATTAAAAACTTTAGAAGAAACTGAAACGCTAATAAAAAGAGTTAATGAAGATGCAGCAAACAATGATGGCATTACCTGGAAAATAAGTGTAAAAGAAAATCCCGGGAAATTAATTGGCACTATTGGCTTTTGGAGAATAATAAAAACGCATTACCGTGCCGAAGTGGGTTATATGCTGCACCCCGATTTTTGGAAAAATGGTTTAATGAAAGAAGCACTGCAGGCAGTTATTGATTTTGGATTTAACACTATTCATCTACATAGTATAGAAGCTCATATTAATCCGGGCAATGCTGCATCAGCTGCACTTTTAGAAACTACTGGCTTTGTAAGGGAAGCTTATTTTAAAGAAGATTTCTTTTTCCAGGGGAAATTTTTAGATACTGCCATTTATTCGCTGTTAAACAAAAAATAAAAACGCTGCCCTTAAAAAAGAACAGCGCTTAATTTACCCCGTGATCAACATTTTTTACATTTTTGGTAATACTACATGATCAATTACATGTATTACACCATTGCTTTGATTAACGTCTTTAATTGTAACATAAGCAACGCCACCGTTTTCATCTTTAATAGCAATTTTCTTTCCTTTCATCATTATCATTAAATTTCCGCCGGCTACAGTTTTTAATGTTGCAGTACCTTTTCCAGCTTTAATTAATTTTGCCAGATCCATTGAAGAATATTTACCTGAAACCACATGATAAGTTAGCACACCGGTTAAAGCAGCTTTACTTTCTGGTTTTAATAAATTATCTACGGTACCGGCAGGTAACATTTCAAAAGCTTTATTGGTGGGTGCAAATACTGTAAATGGTCCGGCACTTTGCAATGTGGCAACCAGCCCGGCAGCTTTTGCTGCAGCTACCAATGTGGTATGGTCTTTACTGTTTACTGCATTTTCTACAATGTTTTTTGAAGGATACATAGCGGCACCGCCTACCATTTTAGTATCTTCCATTTGAGCAAATGAAGCATTGAAGAACAATGATGCCATTGCTACAAAAAATAATTTTTTACCCTGTTTCATAAATGTGTGTTTTATTTTTTATTATTAAAGTTTACACAAACACTTACGAGGGATGAAAATTATTGGATTGACTTTTTTAAATATTTTTTTTGTTGAAGTTTACAACAGTTTTTGAGAGATAAAATAAATCGGCTAATGAAAGGTGAGAGGAAATTTATTAGAGAGGGATTAAATTTTACCCATGCTTACAACTTTGGTAGGCACTGGGCTACCGCCTTCTTTTTCCAGGGAGATGGCAAAGAATTCGGCCCTGCCAAAAGATTTCATCTTTTGCATACGGAATTTTTTACCCTTATCATTTGTAATTATCATACCGCCGTCAACAGGCTTGCCATCAACAATTGCCCAAAACTGGTATTGCATGCCCGATGGAGCATCAGGTAAATTACTGGCATCAACCATTACTTCTTTTGTATTCTGCATCCAGAAAATTTTTGCAGAAGCATCAGGCATTGCTTCCTGGCCTTTAAGCGAAACAGGCATACTATACGGACTGTGTACCACTTCCATATCCTTGTTCATGTCTGTCATTTGCTGATCTGCAAGTGATAATTTTTGCTGCGCCTGCTGTAAATTATTGTTTGCCGTGGTATATTTATTGAAGTAAATAAAATTCATTGCTGCACTTCCTATTAATAATATTACCGAAGCTGCCACAGCCCATTTCCAATAATTTTTTATAGGTATAACTGTAGCAGTTTTTGCAAAATCGTTACTATTGGCTGCGGTTACAGGAGTATTTATTTGGGCAAACAATTTATCTTTTACAGCAGCACCTGGTACAACTGCATTTACCTGGGCATAATCTTCCAGCCCC
>NZ_JANPCM010000058.1:0-2873 GCF_031430955.1 Ferruginibacter sp. | reverse complement strand
ATTATATCCTTTTGAATGGGAAGACAAATCGGGCAGTACAAAATAATATTCATCGGGGCTTGAAATAAAAGATATTGGGTTGCTGATATTTTGCAGTTGATTGGCTTCTATATGCCAATAATCACCCAGGTTGTTTTGCGGTACAAATTTTCCGGCTGCATCTTTTTTCAAAAACATATACATTTTTGACTGTGCACCATACATGAGTGGCAGCGCAACGGTATGTGTATTTATTGCATTGCCCAACAGGCTGTTTGTGGGGCTGAATTTTGGTATATAATTTTGATAATAAGTCGCATCGCCCAGGCATCCTTTGGGCAGATAAGATTGCTGCATCCATTCTACAAACTGCTGGCAATTGCCAATCTGGTTGGCACTGTAAATTCTGTCGGCAAGCTGTTTACTTTTTGGCGCTGTTATATGTTTCCTGATTTCCATCCAGCCAATATCAATATCGGCAATGCTTTCGAGTTTGAAGCCAATACGGTCAACGTATATTGGTTGTGCCTGCGATGTGAAAGTAATTGCAACCAGTGCAATGAGGATAATCTTATTCATTTTATAAAAATTATGGGATTGGAATTTTATTTACCCAGCTTTTTTGCCAGATCAATTTTTTATAACACCACTTGTTTTATCCTTTATTTTATTGAATAATGATTTCTTTTTTTTAATTGGTGTTGTGGCACTATCGGTTGCGCCGGGTGCAGGTGTATTTACTTTAAGTGTATTATTTTTATTGGTGTTAGTCTGTACATCAGGAGTATTTACCGGTGTTGTGTTGTTTTGATTATTATTTGTTTGTGTTGAAGTTTTTTCAGTCATCTGAGTTTTTTGCTTCGCAATAATTTCTCCCTTCATCCAATCTTTTACAAAAGCGGTTACCACGTCATTCACTTCTTTGCCTGCCCGGTAAAGGGCTTTCCATTTAAGGCTCTTTTTTTCGTAAGCCGCATTGGTAAATACCTGTCTTCTTCCCGAACTGGAGAGGGTTGCATTAAAGTCAACGGTTGCAACAAGGGTAAGATATTCCTGTAATCTTTTTTTTACCAGAACCGCCGGGTCGGCAGGATAGGCTTTTTCCCAGATATCTTTGCCGTAAAAAGCTTTTTTTGATTCTTCAATTAACGCCTCTATCCTCTTCTGATTTTCATCCATCAACTTTTGTTGTTCTGCTACATACTTTGTATCGGTTTTATAATTAGTTATGTTTTTTCCATACATAATTTTATTTTTTTTTAGAGATGAAAGGCTGGAACCATTATCAGAAAGTGGCATGGTTTCTTCACGGCGGTTGTAATAATCAGTAACAAACTCTTCGCTGTTGATATATCTCTTTACATAATCACACAAGTCTTTTGCAGCGGCTGCTTTATCTCCCTGTATAACATTTTTGAGCATGGGGACATACGGCATTTTAAATGAGTTCATTTGCCTGTACACAGACTGGCTGTTGTCCTCTTCATTAAGATCCATAGCACCTGTTGAAAAACTACCCACCAGGTTATTGACAATATTCGTTTGTGCATCACGCTGCTGCATACCCAGCCTGGCAATAATATCATCTGCAATTTTAAAAGCTGTTACTGCTACAGCAATAACAACCATACCAAATATTATATTTTTCTTTTTCATAATTACATTTTTTAAACAATGAAATATTTTTTTAAAAATGATGAGCATAATATTTTTACAGTGGACAAAACCTGCAAGGACCCACACCGGTGTAATTTGAAAAAATGCCCGATGATGCAAAGCGGCTATCCAACTTTGCACCAATGCCAAATACCACATAGCTGCCCGAATAACTCATAACTGCACTGCCAACACTGCTGCCTGCAACGGTGGAAACAGCCTTGTTCTTTTTTGCAGCCACCTCATACAGTACAATATTGGAAGCAGGCACACCGAGGTTAGTGGCTTTGGTTGAATACGCAACATAATTGCCATCATACGAAATAGCGATTTTTTCTCCCTGCCCAATGGGGCTATCTGCATTACCGAATTTTCCATCGGCAGTGGTGCTTGCAATAATGGTGGTGTTGGTTTGCGTATCGTAAATAAAAACATCCTGAAAATTTTTATCATCGCCTGGTACCATGTTGCTTGCGGTGGTAGTAAAAGCAATATACCTGCCGTTGCCCGATATGGATGGCGCCACAATGCGGTTTACACTTTCTTCTCCCTGGTTGCGTTCTTTTCCATCGGCTGTAAGACTGATCCTTTTTAGCTTCGGATTATTTTGTTCCCATAAAAAAATATCCCACAACCCATTTTTATCATTGCTTACCAATGTTGATGTTTGTGAATAAAAAGCCATCCGCTTTCCATCATAAGCAATAGAAGCATTGGAACCGCCACCACCTTTTTTTGATGAGGGATCAACGCTGATCATAGTGGTTGTATTTAAAGCCATGTCTCTTAAAAAAACATTATTGTTAGACTCGCCTTTTTCCGTTGTAGAAATATTGCTTGCGGTAGAAGTGAAGGCAATTAAATTTCCATCACCTGAAACCGATGGTTCATAACTTGCTGCGTTCGCCTCTTTGTCATCATTGCCAACACTTGCTCTTTCAATTTTATTGGTAACGGAATGCCAGATGAAAATATCTTTCACGCCATTTTTATCATCAGTAATTAAGTTGGTAGCATTTGATTCAAATGCAACTGATTTTCCATCGCCTGAAATGGCAGGTGCATAACAATCGCCGTTACCTTCTTCGCCGGTTGGTGCTGCGCTGATTAGTTTTGTTGTGCCGGTGTTTCTATCCCGCCAAAAAACCTGGCGATACTTTCCACTGCCGCTTGCGAAACCAGCAGCAGATGATACAAAGGCAACATACCGGCCTTCTTCGCCAGGGTTTCCACCAACA
>NZ_JANPCM010000057.1:0-2256 GCF_031430955.1 Ferruginibacter sp. | reverse complement strand
ATTGTGTATTGGCTGTCCAGTTAATTACATCTATGTTTTCGTTCTTTAATTCCCTTACAATGCCGTGAATACGGCTACCTTTCATACCTACACAGGCACCAACCGGGTCAATTCTGTCATCATAACTTTCTACGGCAACCTTTGCTCTTTCTCCCGGATCCCTTACTATCTTTTTAACCACGATTAATCCATCAAAAATTTCCGGAACTTCTATTTCAAGTAATTTTTCAAGGAATGCAGCACTTGTTCTGGAGATAATGATAACCGCCTGGTTATTCTTTAATTCCACTTTTTTTACAACACCTCTAACAGTTTCACCTTTTTTGAAATAATCAGTAGGTATTTGTTCTGATTTAGGTAGCAACATTTCATTACCTTCTTCATCCAGTATCAATACTTCTTTTTTCCAAACCTGATACACTTCCCCGCTTACAATATCACCAACCCGGTCTTCGTATTTTTTAATAAGAATATTCTTTTTTAAATCATTAATACGTGCTGCAAGAGTTTGCTTACCCGCTAAAATAGCACGGCGGCCAAATTCTTTTTGTATATCCACTTCTTCATACAACTCTTCCCCCACCTGGTAATCGGGCTCTATTTTAATGGCATCTTTATACTCAATTTCGGTAAGGGTATTATACAAATCATCATCGTCAACAATAGTACGGCGGCGGAAAATTTCCAAATCACCTTTTTGATCGTTTACAATAACATCGAAACATTCATCGCTGCCATACTTTTTTCTGATGAGTGTTTTAAACACATCTTCCATCACTTTCATCAACGTAGGACGATCAATATTTTCTGCTTCTTTAAACTCCTGGAATGAGTCGATTAAGTTAATACTTGCCATAATCCTCGCCAGCTCAATATCCCAGCCGGTATGGGGGTTTTGTTATGTAATTAAAATTTTATCAGCACTTTAGTTTGTTTTATATCAGCAAAGCTGATAACTGTATTTAGTATTATTGCTTTTTTCCCTTTGCCTTCCGTTTGTTCTATTGTTATTGAATCGTCGGTTACTTCTTTTAACAGCCCTTCTTTTTTTTCTTCGTTATTAGTAGTTACTTCTACGCTTCTGCCAATATTTTTTTTATACTGCCGTAATAATTTCAGCGGCTCATCAATACCCGGGCTTGATACTTCCAGAGAAAAATCCCCTTCGGGATACATGCCCATTTCTTCCATTATTTTATACAATGCCCGGTTTATTTTTATACATTTTTCAATACCCAGGCCACCATCAGCATCTAAATAAATTTTATAATTATTGATGGGTTTTACTTTAACTGATACCAGGAAAATATCATCCACCAGCAATGGTGCAATCAGTTTTTCAATGGTTTGTATTTGCGTTTGCTCAATCATAGTAAAAGAAGAAGGGAACGATTCCCGTTCCCTTCATTTGCTTCATTGTCCGCTGCAAATATATGCAAATGCCGTATAACTGCCAAAATGATAGTATTAAATTATCATTTTTAACCGGGTATAAAATTTAACAGGCAGGCATTGTGGGGTTTTATAACTTTGTGCTATGTTAAAAGTATTATTTGAGCTGTTTCTGTTATACATGCTCTACAAACTTATATTTGACTTTATTATTCCCATTTACAACACCACCAAACAGGTAAAGCAAAAGGTGAATGAGATGCAACGCAATGTTAATGAGCAAATGAACCGCCAGGAACGTAACGAATTTAATGCCACCACAAAAGAACCTGCCCCCAAACCAAAGGGTGATGATTATATTGAGTTTGAGGAAGTGAAGTAATGAATGGTCAATTGTGAATGGTGAATATAAGAGGAGTTTATAATTTTAGTTGCTGTACCCTTTCGTGAGGAAGCAACAGGTGGGTTTGTATGCCAAGGGCTTTTGCACCTTCAATATTAATTTCCAGATCATCTATAAATAAAGTTTCTCCTGCAATAATATTTGCATCTTTTAAAACAAAGGCATAAGCCCCTGCATCAGGTTTTCTGTACCCTATAATATTAGAGTAATAAGCTTTAGTGAAATATGCCTCCAGGCTGGGTTTACCGGTATCTCTTGTAAATATTTCTTCGAATTTTGTAAGGTGAATGCTATTGGTATTACTAAACAGGTAAAGCTTGTATTGTAAAGATATTTTTTCTAAAAAAGAAAGGCTTTCTGTTCTAAAATTCAGCAACAATGCGTTCCAGGCATTTTTTATTTGTGTATTAGTAATGGGGGTTTTGCTTTTAGCTTTTATTGCCTGATAAAATGCTTCTTTA
>NZ_JANPCM010000056.1:0-11347 GCF_031430955.1 Ferruginibacter sp. | reverse complement strand
TATTTTGACTTGTTCCGATATTTTCGGGGATACCAGCTAAAGATTTTCATGGCATCATCGTTGTGAACTTGTTCTCTTCTACATTCTTTTTAGTAAAAAGAATGTAGAATCAACCCTTTCATCGGTATACATAATGGCAGCATTACAGGCCATATAAACAGTCTCAGAAAAATAACTCAAACAACTTCTATAAATTGTAAAACAATGCAAAACAGAAAACAATTTTTACAAACTGCTGCAGCTTTATCATTGGGCAGTATAGCTTTTTCCAATACGGCATTTGCCTCTTTATTAAAAGGGAAAAAATATCCTCCAGCCGGTTTGCAGCTCTTTACTTTTTTTAATGAAATAGATGCTGATGTGCCGGGCACATTAAAAAAAATTGCAGCGGTTGGTTATAAAGAAATTGAATCGGCCTTTAGTAAAAAAGGGGGTTTTTATGGCATGAAGCCAAAGGATTTTGCAGCTATGCTAAAAGATATGGGCATGAGCTGGAAATCGCACCATGTATTGGGAGCACCATTTAAATTGCCACCGGGTGCTAAGATGCCGGTGGATGCAGATGGTAAACCCATTACCATTCCGCCAATGCGAAACCTTAAAGACAATATGCAGCCACTGGTTGATGAAGCTGCAGAAGGCGGCGTAGAATATTTGGTTTGCGCCAGTACGCCAATTGCTACTTTAGAAGATGTGAAGACCTCAATAGAAGTATTGAACAAAACTGACGAAGCCTGCAAAAAAGCAGGGATTGGTTTTGCGTATCACAATCATGATAGGGAGTTCTATGCAGTAGAAGGGCAGATACCTTACGAGCTTTTTCTTACACAAACAAAAATGAAGATGGAACTCGACCTGGCATGGGCAACAAAAGCTGGTAAAGATCCTGTTGAATTATTTAAACAGCATCCAGGCCGTTTTCCTTTGTGGCATGTAAAAGACCTGGATGCCAAACATGAAATTATTTTACCGGTTGGCGAAGGGTCCATTGATTATAAAAGAATTTTTGATGCAGCATCCAAAGCAGGTATGAAACATTTTTTTGTAGAACATGATATGCCTAAAAATCCATTAGAAAGCATTACCAGCAGTTTTAATTATTTAAGTAAAATGCTGAATAAAAAATAAGAGTGTATATTTTTTTTGTATGATGTAAAAAACCTTTGTAATTGCAAAGGTTTTTTGTTTGTTTGGCTTTTGCGGTTGGTTTAGGTAAATTTGCACCACTTTGGCTTTAAGGCGTTCAATAATAATATAATTTTGAAGAGAGTCAATGAAGTCAAAAATAAAATTACAAAGCTAACGTCTCTGTGTAAAACTAATATCACCCCTTCGGGGTTATGATTTTAATTTGATATTGCGATTACTATATTAATACCATTCCTTCGGGATTTTAAAGCCTGAAAGGCTGATATTAATATAGTAATAAAATTGAATAAAGGTGCAAACCCCGAAGGGGTGACATTAGAAAAATAAAAGGTCTTAAATAAAACATAATTAAAGCTCAATAATGTTAATACTGTACAAGAGTGTCTTGCCTTAGGCCAGACCAATGAAGCCCAATAGAATTTATATGGCTTGGTGCAAAAAAGAAAAAATTACATGACAGACCCTAAAAGATATTTAATTACATCGGCTCTGCCTTATGCGAACGGGCCTAAACATATAGGACACCTTGCCGGTGCGTACCTGCCTGCAGATATATATGTACGTTACTTGCGTGCACAAAAAAAAGATGTTGTATATGTATGCGGCAGCGATGAACATGGTGCTGCCATTACCATACAGGCCATGAAAGAAAATACTACTCCACGGGCTATTGTAGATAAATACCATGCCATGTTAAAAACCAATATGGCCGACCTGGGTATTTCTTTTGATATTTATCACCGTACTTCAGCACCCATTCACCATGAAACAGCAAGAGAATTTTTTACTGTATTAAATAATAATGGCTGCCTGGAACAAAAAGAAACTGAACAATATTACGATGAGGAGACCAGCACATTTTTAGCAGACCGCTATATCATTGGCACTTGCCCTGTTTGCGGCAATGAGAATGCTTATGGCGATCAGTGTGAAAAATGCGGCACATCTCTAAGCCCGGAACAACTGATACATCCACGAAGTACATTAAGCGGCAACGCTCCAATAAAAAAAATAACCACTCACTGGTATCTTCCACTAAACAAGCATGAAGATTTCTTACGCCAATGGATACTGGAAGAACATAAAGAAGACTGGAAGGCCAATGTGGTGGGGCAATGCAAAGGCTGGATTGAAGCCGGCTTGCAGCCCAGGGCAGTAACAAGAGATTTGGATTGGGGGATAGCGCTGCCGGAAAACCTGCCGGGTGGTGCTGGCAAAGTACTGTATGTTTGGTTTGATGCACCTATAGGTTACATAAGTGCTACAAAACAATGGGCATTGGATAATAATAAAGACTGGAAACCATACTGGCAGGATAAAGACACTAAACTTGTTCATTTTATTGGTAAGGATAATATTGTATTTCATTGTATCATTTTTCCGGTAATGCTAAAACTGCATGGAGATATTTTGCCGGATAATGTGCCCAGCAACGAGTTTATGAACCTGGAAGGAGATAAGATGAGCACCAGCCGTGGATGGAGTATAGAGATGGACGACTACATTAATGACTTTGTAAAGAAGGAGAATGGTGGAGATCAAATGGTGGATGCACTTCGCTATTATTTAACAGCAATTGCGCCGGAAACAAAAGACAGTGAATTTACATGGAAGGGATTTCAGGATGCAGTAAAAGGTGAGTTGGTGGATGTGTTTGGAAATTTTGTAAACAGGGCTTTTGTATTGATGCATAAATTATGCAAAGGAAAAGTTCCTCCATTGCACGCTGATATTTTAGACGATGCGGATAAAAATTTATTTGCAGAAATAGCAAAAACAAAAATTGCTGTTGAAAATCTAATCGAGGGTTATAAATTCCGGGATGCAATGTATGAAGTGATAGACCTGGCCAGAAAGGGAAATAAATATATGCAGGATAAGCAGCCATGGATTGTGGCTAAGAAAACCACGGACGACGGACAACTGACCACGGAGGCTCAAAAAAATATTGATAATTGCCTTCACTTATGTTTACAATTAACGGCAAATCTTGCGGTTTTAATAAACCCTTTTCTTCCGTTTGCTGCAAAGAAATTATGTTACATGATGAAGGTGGTAGACAAAATGCTTGACTGGGAAAATGCCGGTAAAACAAAACTGCTGAGTGTAGGTTATTCCTTAAGACCACCGGAATTATTATTTAGAAAAATTGATGATGCAGAAGTGACAGAGCAGGTAGAAAAATTAAAAATTAAAAGTGAAAGATTAAAGATGGAAAATAAATTGGAGGTAGACAAAGGACAACAGACAACAGGCCACGGACAACCAACTACAGAATTGCCTGTAGCTAAAAGCCCGGAGTTAAAAGCTGCTATTCAATTTGATGATTTTGCAAAAATAGAATTAAAAGTAGGCACCATTACCGCTGCAGAAAAAGTAGAAAAAGCAGATAAACTTTTAAAGCTGGAAGTAGATATGGGTTTTGAAAAAAGAATTATTGTCAGCGGTATAGCTTTACATTTTTCTCCGGAGGAAATTATTAATAAGCAAGTTGTGGTGGTGGCAAATTTAGCGCCACGTAAAATGAAGGGTATTGAAAGTAACGGAATGATTTTAATGGCAGAAGACAATGCCGGTAAATTGCATTTTGTAAAACCAGAAGCGGTAATTAATGCTGGCGCAGGCGTTAGCTAAAAATTAAATGATGTAAGGGAGGGTGATGTTTAATGTACAACCATTATCAGGATAAGTAATTATTTCTACTTTACCATTGTAAGCATCTACACGGTTAAAGATATTGATAAAGCCAATGCCGGTGGCTTTTTGCTTTTCTTTGTCAAACCCAATACCATTATCACTGATGATAAGACAACATTGATTATTTTTTTCTGTTACAGAAATATTTGCAGCCGATGCCCTGGAGTATTTAATAATATTATTGCTCTGTTCCTGTGTAATTCTAAAAATTACCAGTTGCTGTTCCTGCGTTAATTTATCAACTACATTTTCATCAATAGCAGTATCAACAGTAATGTCGCTAAATTGCTGCATATTGCGGCATATATCTAAAATACTTTGTTCCAATCCCACCGATCTTACAATGGAAGTATTTAATCTTTTAGACAAACCTCTTATTTCTTCTACCGCTTCTAATAAATACATAGAAGCTTTATCTAACAACTCTGTTTGGTCCTCATTATTTTTTGCGGCGCCAATATGTAACCTTGCACTCATTAAAAGCTGGTTAACATTATCGTGCAGTTCGGCACTTATCATACCACGTTCTTTTTCCTGTGCTTCAATAGTGGCCTGGTTAATTAATTTTTGTTTTTTTACCTGCTCAAAAATTAATTGTTTTTCTAATTGTTTTTGTTCGGTAATATCTCGTATGGCACCAATTAACCGAACAGGTTTACCCTCTTCGTAAATGGCAAAACCTTTATCCGAAATAAATCTGTAAGTACCATCAGCATATTGAAAACGGTATTCATCCGACCAGTTTTTTTTACGTGCCAGTAAATCCTGATCAAAATTTTTCTTCACTCTTTCTTTATCATCAGGATGTATTTTATCAAACCACCAATCCAGGTTACTGGCTAACTGTTCTTTCGAGTAGCCTGATATTTTATAAAACGCATCGCTCCTGTAAATTTCATTTGTTTTTAAATCTAAATCCCAAATAGCTTCTGATGTGGCATTAACTGCATAAGTAAAGCGCTCATGCATTTTTTCAATTTGGGTTTCAGTGTTTTTTCTGTCGGTAATATCAATGGCCTGACCGCCAATAAATCTTTTACCATCGGCATTTTTAAATACAAAGGCATTCGATACAAAATGAATAACATCTCCGTTTTGATTAGACAGGGTATATTCAGAAATATCTGCCTTGCCAGTTTTTAATATTATTTTATTACGGGCAATTAATTGATCGGCAAATGGTTTAGGCCAAATTTCCGATAGATGTTTTCCGGTTAGGTTATCACCTATATTAAAAGAATTGCCATAGGCTTCATTACTGAAAACAATACAGTCATTTTCATCATAGATCCAGCAACCGGTTTGGCTGTTTTCCATAAACATACCAAACAGGCTTTCTGTGGTATGTGCTATTGGTAAAGGATTTTTATTTTCGTCTTCAACAATAATTTTATTACTGATAACAATCGAACTGTTGCTATTAATTAAACTGGCAGTAGAGTAAAAATTTAATTGCTGCCCGGTATTATTTTTATAAGTTATTTCGCCGCTCCATGTACCTGTTTTATATATAGTAAGTAAAGCCTTAAAAGGCGAGGTGTTTTTAAATTTAAATGGCAATACATTTCCTAAAGTTGCAGTGGCATAATCTGTTTGGGATAAACCAAAAAGCAATTCGGCAAGTTTATTAAAACCGGTAATGTAAAACTTAGTATTGGTTACAATTACTGCTTCGTAAAGATTGTATAAATCAACATCCAATGGTTGCGATGCCTTATAGCTTACGCTTAAAAAGGTTTCAGTATTATCAGTCTGTTTAGCTAATGGCTTCATTATATTGGATTGTGCAGTAGTTTCCGTAAAATTAAAAAAGCATTTTAATAATTTAATCAGTTAATCATAGATTTAATTTTCTCCTGCTGCATGCTGTAAAAGCAGGCCGGAAAGAATACAAACGTAGTTTTTCAATTTTTAGTATGTAATTATACGGTGTATTGCGTTTTTTCCCTCTTAAAACCTAACTTCGAATAAAATTAGTTGTTTAGCTAACTAATTTGAATAAAGAAGATTAATTTTGTACACATAATAATTTATCATGCAAAGAATCATTAAAAAAGTAGCCGTTTTAGGTAGTGGCGTAATGGGCAGCCGTATCGCTTGTCATTTTGCAGGCGTGGGTTTACAGGTTTTGTTATTAGATATTCAGCCACCCCCATCCACAGAAGGGGAGAAAAAACCAGTTGATAAAAATAAGATCGTAAACGATGCATTAACCGCAGCCATTAAAAGCAACCCAAGCCCGGTTTATACAAAAGATGTAATAAAGAAAATAAAGACCGGCAATTTTACAGATAATATGAAAGATATTGCCGATTGCGATTGGGTGATAGAAGTAGTAGTAGAAAGATTAGATATAAAACAATCTGTTTTTACGCAGGTAGAAAAATACCGCAAGCCGGGTACATTAATAACTTCCAACACATCAGGTATTCCTATACACATGATGGCCGAAGGCAGGAGCGATGATTTCAAAAAACATTTTTGCGGTACCCACTTTTTTAATCCGCCCAGGTATTTGCGTTTGTTAGAAATTATTCCCACACCATTTACAGATGCAGCGGTGGTGGATTTTTTAATGCACTATGGAAGTTTACAATTAGGTAAAACAACGGTGTTGTGTAAAGATACGCCTGCATTTATTGCCAATCGTGTAGGTGTGTTTGGTATGATGGCTATAATGAACGCCATGGAAAAATTGCAATTAAATGTAGATGAAATTGATGCCTTAACAGGGCCGGTTATTGGCAGGCCAAAATCTGCAACGTTTAGAACTGCGGATGTAGTGGGTATTGATACATTGGTAAAAGTGGCAAAAGGTGTGGCTGATAATTGCCCCAATGATGAAGCCAAAGCTGTATTTAATATTCCTGCATGGTTAAATAAAATGGTAGAAAATAATTGGCTGGGTGATAAAACAGGCCAGGGCTTTTTTAAGAAGACGAAAAGTGATAAGGGCGAAAAAGAAATTCTTACTTTGAATTTGCAAACAATGGAATATGGCGCAAGGCAAAAACCAAAATTTGCAACTTTAGAAGCCGCTAAACCCATTGAAGATTTAAATACAAGATTAAAAGCTTTGTGTGCAGGCACAGATAAAGCAGGAGAATTTTACCGCCAGTTTCATTACAGTTTATTTTCGTACATCAGTCACCGCATACCGGAGATAACTGATGAATTATACAGGGTAGATGATGGTATGATGGCAGGTTTTGGCTGGGAGATTGGTGCATTTGAAAGCTGGGATGTTTTAGGCATTGCAAAAACTACTGACGCCATGAAGGCCGCAGGATATAATGTAGCACCATGGGTTGATGAAATGATAGCAGCCGGTAACAAATCTTTTTATAAAGTAGAAAATGGTAAACGTTTGTGTTACGATGTGGCCACTAAAACTTACAACGCATTGCCCGGCGGCGAAGCATTTATTGTAATGAAGAATTTTGAAAAAGAAACCGTTTGGAAAAATTCGGCCTGCCGTACTTATCATTTGGGTGATGATGTTTTAGGATTGGAATGGTACACTAAAATGGGCAGTATTGGCGGCGAAGTGCTGGAAGGTATTCAAAAATCAATTGCACTTGCAGAAGAAAAGTATAAAGGCCTGGTAATTGCAAACGAGGGCGCCAACTTTAGTGCCGGTGCAAATGTTGGTATGATTTTTATGCTGGCGATAGAACAGGATTATGATGAAATTGATATGGCCATACGGCAGTTTCAGCAAACTATGATGAGGGTTCGTTACTCCGGTATTCCTGTTGTTGTTGCGCCGCATGGATTAGCTTTAGGTGGCGCCTGCGAAATGAGTTTGCATGCCGATAAAGTTATTGCGGCTGCAGAAACCTATACCGGTTTAGTAGAGGTAGGCATCGGCGTTATACCCGGCGGCGGCGGTACCAAAGAATTTGTATTGCGTGCTGCAGATGAAATGCACGAAGGCGAAGTAGATACTTTAACATTGCAAAACCGTTTCTTAACTATTGCCACTGCAAAAGTGGGTACCTCTGCTTACGAAGCATTTGATTTAGGCATTTACAGAAAAGGAAAAGATACAGTAAGCATTAATGCAGGCAGAAGAATTGCAGAAGCCAGACAGGCTGTTATTGATTTATATAACGATGGTTATGTAATGCCCGTGCAACGCACCGATATAAAAGTTTTAGGCCGCAGTGCATTGGGTGCCATGCATGCCGGCATTAATGGCATGTGGCGTGCCAACTATGCAACCGACCATGATGTAAGTGTTGCAAAAAAATTAGCGTATGTTATGTGCGGCGGCGATTTAAGCGAACCGCAATTAGTAAGCGAACAGTATTTATTAGATCTGGAAAGAGAAGCCTTTTTAAGTTTAACGGGAGAGAAAAAAACTTTGGAGAGGATACAGAGTATATTGAAAAGTGGTAAGCCATTGCGGAATTAGTACGCCGAAATTTTATTTCGGCTATGTGCTTGCAATTATTCCAGTATTGTATCCCGCTTTAAATTTATTCTTAAATTTAAAGCGCCGAAAATTATTTTTCGGTGTTCATCAATACTATGCCAGAGCATAAATTTTTTTACAGCAAAAAATTACCTCACTTTCAACCGCTGGAAGAAACCTTCTTTATTACTTACAGATTAGTAGATTCAATACCGGTTTCTAAATTAAAAGAACTGGAAGAAGTCTCAATAAATGGGAAAAAAATCGCAAAAACTAAAGAAGAAAAATATAACGAACAAAAACGCCATTTTGCATTAACAGACGATTGCCTGGATAAAAATTCGAATGAACCTTACTGGTTAAGCAAGGATGAAATAGCTGCAATCGTAAAAGAATCGCTGCATTTTTGCGATGGTAAATTTTATAAATTATGGTGTTACTGTATTATGTCCAATCATGTACACCTCGTAATTACAACATTAAAAGACGCACCCCCGCTTTATAATATTCTGCAAAAACATAAACGACATACAGCATTAGCTTGTAACAAAGTGCTTAATAGAAGTGGCCAGTTTTGGACACATGAAAGTTATGATCACATTGTAAGAGATGACGAAGAATTTGACCGAATAATTTTTTATACGATTAATAATCCTGTTAAAGCCGGATTAATAAAAGATTGGAAGGACGGGAAGTGGACGTATTTAAATCCTGAACTTTCTTATATAATCTAAAATAAAATTTCGACTCTAATAGGGAAACGTTAAGAGTCTCAAGTAAAAATGGCCGAAATAAAATTTCGGCGTACAGCATGGGAGAAGCTCAATTATTACCACAAAAAAATTTACTCCTCATCAATGCCGTAATATTTATTTACGGTGATGCGGCAAATGATGCCATTGCAAAATTTATTGCTGCAGATATTGCACATTTTTGGAATGATGCCAACGGAATGGTAGCGATAAAGAATAAAACATTTGATGTAAGGTTTAATATGGAAGGTATTTGGACCAAATCATTATCTCCTGAAATGATCCATGAAAATACCAACCCACGCAATAATTATTTCAGGATAGAAGAATATGCTTCGGGTAATATTTCTTTTGTAGATGGATTAAACAGCAATACCGGTTATTTTAAATTACAGAATCTATTAAATAATTCTACCACAGCAGCGCATGAGTTTGGGCATACATTGGGGCTCGATCACCCTCATGATTTAGATATTCGTGGTAAAGGTATACCGGGCATTATGTATCCGAGAGGTACATGGGTTGATCCAGATTTTCAATACTACTCCAATGTTGCACCCGGCGAAGATGGCGGGACACTAAATCCATTTACAAGAAAAGTTTTGCAGGATGATATTGATAATCTCCGACTAAATAAATTAAATTTCAATAAAGAGGGCTTTGCAATCGTTGGTGGCTTTTCATCGGTGTGGCATCAAAAACATTTGCCTTAATCCAGAAAATTTTTTCGCTTATCTTCATTCTTCAAAACCTTTTCACTTTTATGGCTATACTTTCCATTGAAAATTTATCTAAAAATTACGGCGCAATAAAAGCATTGCAAAACGTAAGTTTTGAAGTGCCGGAGAAAACTGTTTTTGGAATACTGGGTCCCAATGGAAGTGGTAAAACAACTTTATTGGGTATTGTAATGGATGTGTTAAAAGCCAGTGGGGGAACTTATTCCTGGAAAGGTGAACAAAGTACTGCTGAAGTAAGAAAAAGAATAGGAACGCTTTTAGAAACCCCCAATTTTTATCATTACCTCAGTGCAGAAGCCAATTTAAAAATAGCTGCAAAAATAAAAGGTAAGGGAGAAGAAGATATTGATAAAGTATTGCACACCGTAAATCTTTACCAGCGTAAAACATCTAAATTTAATACCTATTCTTTGGGTATGAAACAAAGGCTGGCCATTGCTTCTGCATTGTTAGGCGATCCGGATATTTTAGTTTTTGATGAGCCTACTAATGGTTTGGATCCTGCAGGTATTGCAGAAATACGGGAACTTATAAAAGAACTGAACCGCAATGGCAAAACTATTATTATGGCAAGCCATATTTTAGATGAGGTGGAAAAAGTTTGTACGCATGTAGCTATTATTCAAAAAGGCGTTTTGAAAACTGTAGGTTCGGTAAAAGAAGTAATGAATACTTCGGGCAGCGATAATTTAACTACAGTAATTATTGAACTTAGCGCAGGCGATAATAAACAACTAAGAAATATATTGGGCCAAATGAATGGTGTAACAGAAATAATGTCGGTTGATAATTATTTACAAATCAGTTGCAGCGAAACTGTTAATGCGGCAGCAATAAATAAATTTTGCTTCGAAAACGGAATTGTGCTGGATAAACTGAATGAAAAACGGAAATCACTTGAAACAAGATTTTTGGAAATTACCGGTAAACAAAGCGACAGATAAATTAACCTTATTAAAAATAAATTATGCTCAGTCTTTTTAAAATAGAATGGCTTAAAATAAAAACTTACAGAACTTTCTGGATTTTATTTTTAGGATTTTTAGTTTTTTATCCGCTGGCATTTTATTTTTCTGCCAGCAAGTATATGGAATCTGTATCAGGCTCAGGAAAAATCGAGGAGCAGGTTTTAAAAGCAATGATAGAATCTCCGTTCGTATTTCCCAAAGTATGGCATTCGGCCAGCTGGATGGGAGGATTGTTTTTTATTTTACTCGGCATGTTGTTTATTTTATTAATCACCAACGAAGTACAATACCGAACACACCGGCAAAATATTATTGATGGCTGGAGCAGAATGGATTTTTTAAAAGCGAAATTTTCCGTAATGCTTTTTTTTGTTTTGGTAAGCACTGCGTTAATATTTTTATGCGGTTTTTTAGTTGGTGTTATTTTTTCCCCTGCTGCTGCAAATAAGTTTGATGGAATTTATTTTGTGGGATATTTTGCTTTAATGGCAACGCTTTATTTAATGCTGGCTTATTTAGTAGCTATTTTGGTAAAACGTACAGGATTATCCATTATAATTTATTTTGCAATTGTATGTATTGTAGATAATATTTTATGGTTAATTTTTACATTAAAAAGCAGCC
>NZ_JANPCM010000055.1:0-1624 GCF_031430955.1 Ferruginibacter sp. | reverse complement strand
AAAAATATTTTTAAACACCCATGGTAAAGATGATGCTATGCTGCCTCCCAATCCAATCATTAAGCTCTGCATAATAAACCCTTTATTAACCTGGCTGTCGGGTAATTTATCGGTAACGAATGCCCTGAAAGGTTCCATACTTACATTACCAAATACATCTAACACCCAAAGTAAACCAGCCGCCATCCACAAGGCACTGCTGTTAGGCATAAAAATTAAAGCTATAGAACTTAACACCGCACCAATAAAAAAGTAGGGCCTTCGCCTGCCAAACTTTGGATGCCATGTCCTGTCGCTCATATAACCTATAATGGGCTGAATAAGTAAACCCGTTAATGGTGCTGCTAAAAATAATAATGGCACATCATCCGGATTGGCACCGAGATTTTCGTAAATGCGGCCCATGTTTGCCCTTTGCAAATCCCAGCCAAACTGAATACCAAAAAAACCAACACTCATGTTGATGATTTCTGATAATGGTAAACGTGGCCGGGGATCTTTTTTTAGATCTTCAAAAATAGTTTGGTTGTAATCGGGCATAGCAATCGTTTTGGTTTATCGTTAATTGTGTACAAAATACACATTTTTAAAATACTACAAAAAAAAACATCCTTAAAAAAAGGATGTCGTATAAATTGTTTAATTATTTTGCTGAATTATATCACAAACCCATCAGGCAGCACCGCTCCTTTTTTCAATACCACAATTCCATCTTTTACAGTGTATAAAGAATGGTCGGCATCTGCTAAATGCGGGCCTCCATTAATGCGTACATCGTTACCAATGCGGCAATTTTTATCAATTATCACATTCTTAATATAACACCTGTCACCAATACCTAATTTGGGTAAACTTCTCTCGGCATTATGATTTATTTCTTCCAAAGTTTCGTAATAATCACTTCCCATCATGTAACAACTTACCACCGTACTGCCCTGGCCAATGCGGCTGCGGATACCAACCACACTGTTTTCAACACGGCTGGCATTTATTATACAACCTTCGGCAATTAATGTATGCTCCAGTGTAGTGCCGCTAATTTTTGCTGGTGGTAACATACGTGCCCTGCTGTACACCACATTCCTGTTATCAAATAAATTGAATAAAGGAATTTCTAATGTTAAAGCCAGGTTGGCTTCAAAGAAAGAATAAATATTTCCAATATCCGTCCAGTAACCGTCGTACTGGTAACTGATAACTTTCGATTTTTCAATAGAAGAAGGAATAATTTCTTTTCCAAAATCAGTAGCATCTTTTTTTTCTGTTTGCAGCAGATCAAACAATAATTTTCTGCTGAAAATATAAATCCCCATTGAGGCTAAATAATTTCTGCCCTGCTTTTGCATCTCATCGCCGGTATCACTGATCCAGTCGGGCAATAATTCTTTTTTAGGTTTTTCAATAAACGATGTTATTAAATTTTCTTCATTAGATTTTAATATGCCAAACTCCGGCGCTTCTCTTTCGCCAACAGGAATAGTGGCAATGGTAATATCGGCACCCTGTGCTGCATGATTATCAATCATAGCACCAAAATCCATTTGATACAATTGATCGCCGCTTAAAATAAGAATGTAATCAAAGTCATGACCTGCAAGGTGAGGCAATGTTTGTTTAACAGCAT
>NZ_JANPCM010000054.1:0-2105 GCF_031430955.1 Ferruginibacter sp. | reverse complement strand
TTGTGCATGTGATTGGGCCTGAGTTAGGCATTACACAACCGGGTAACACTATTGTATGTGGTGACTCACATACAAGTACACACGGCGCATTTGGAGCAATTGCATTTGGTATTGGCACCAGCGAAGTAGAAATGGTTTTATCAACGCAATGTTTAATGCAGACCAAACCAAAATTAATGCGCATTAACATTGAAGGTGAATTGAAGAATGGCGTATTGTCGAAAGATATTGTGTTATATATATTAAGTAAGATAACAGCAAGCGGGGCAACAGGCCATGCAGTGGAGTTTGCAGGCAGTGCCATTACCAGATTAAGTATGGAAGCAAGAATGACCATTTGCAATATGAGTATTGAAATGGGTGCAAGGTGTGGTATGATTGCGCCGGATGAAACTACATTCAATTATATTAAGGGCAGAAAATTTGCACCGGCAGGAGCGGAGTGGGATAAAAAATTAGCCTATTGGAAAACATTGTTTACAGACGCAACTGCAACATTTGATAAAGAAATTACATTGGATGCTGCCGACATTACACCAATGATAACTTACGGCACCAACCCGGGAATGGGCATTGGTGTAAATGAAAATATTCCAACACTTGCAGCCGTAAATGAAAATGATAAATCCGGTTTGGAAAAATCATTAGCTTATATGGGTTTGCAACAAGGCTTACCCATTAAAGGCCAAAAAATTGATTATGTTTTTATTGGCAGTTGTACCAATTCAAGAATTGAAGATCTGCGTTTGGTAGCAAATTTTGTACAGGGAAAAAAGAAAGCTGATAATGTGGAAGTGTGGATCGTTCCCGGAAGTAAGCAGGTAGAAAAACAAGCTATAGAAGAAGGTATTGATAAAATTTTTGAAGCAGCAGGTTTTCAATTACGTCAACCGGGTTGCTCAGCATGTTTAGGGATGAATGAAGATAAAATACCTGCAGGTAAATATTGCATTAGTACCAGTAACAGAAATTTTGAAGGCAGGCAGGGAGCCGGAGCAAGAACTTTATTGGCAAGCCCTTTATCTGCTGCAGCTGCTGCGGTTACAGGTTTTGTAAGTGATGTACGAGATATGATTGCATAAGCTTCAAAACCCCTGGAAGGTTTTGAAGGGAATAAAAATATTTGAATTGTTACAAAACCCTCCAAGGGTTTTAGAAAATTGATAAAGATTAATAATGAAAGAAGGTTTCAAAAATATAACCAGCACATTTGTTCCGTTGAAAAACGAAAATGTAGATACGGATCAAATAATTCCTGCAAGGTTTTTAAAAGCCACTACCAAAGATGGCTTTGGTAAAAATTTATTCAGAGACTGGCGTTATGAAAATGATAATGAGGCAACACCTAAAGCAGATTTTGTTTTAAATCAGCCGCAATACAAAGGAGATATTTTAGTAGCAGGAAAAAATTTCGGTTGTGGTTCTTCAAGAGAACATGCGGCATGGTCGATTGTAGATTATGGATTTAAAGTAGTGGTATCAAGTTTTTTTGCAGATATTTTTAAAAACAATGCATTAAATAATGGCTTGCTGCCAATAACGGTATCAGAAGATTTTGTACAAAAAATATTTCAGCAGAATAGTACTTCTACACTTTCTGTTGACCTGGAAGCACAAACCATTATTATTGACGCAACTGGAGAAAAAGAAAGTTTTGAAATAAACAGTTATAAAAAAACCTGTATGATCAATGGGTATGATGATATTGATTATTTATTGAACAGTATTGGGGAAATAGAAAAATACGAAACCCCCATCCCCTGAAGGGGAGTTATTCAACTTCACTGATTTTTTTTCATGATTCATTTTTATTGGTACTGTTTGACTATTATAAATTTCATTTTTTTATCCTCTTCAAATAACTTCCCTTTAGGGGATGGGGGCTTTTTCATACGCTTCTATTTCACTGATGCTATTTAACAGGTAATCAATATCATCATAACCATTGATCATACAGGTTTTTTTGTAGCGGTTAATTTCAAAGCCTTCTTTTTCGCCGGTTGCATTAATGGTAATAGTTTGAGTTTCCAAATCAACAGAAAGTGTAGAAGTACTATTCTGCTGAAATATTTTTTGTACAAAATCTTCTGATACCGTTATTGGCA
>NZ_JANPCM010000053.1:0-4259 GCF_031430955.1 Ferruginibacter sp. | reverse complement strand
CCATCAAACGGATGTTCCATCACCGGCATTAACTCTACATGCGTAAAACCCATTTCTTTTACATAAGGCACTAACCGCTCAGTAATTTGTGCATAGCTGTTTAAACTTTCTTCATCATTTTTTACAGGCCGCATCCAGCTGGCAAGGTTTACTTCATACACACTCCATGGCGCTTTAAGCGAATTATATTTTTTTCTTTTTGCCATCCACTCCTCATCTTTCCATTTATTATTGGTGTGCCATGCAATAGAAGCTGTGTTGGGCCTCACTTCCCAGTAATTGGCAAAAGGATCGCCTTTATCAATTTGCACACCTTTGTATCCTGTTATATGATATTTATACGCTTCGCCTTTTTGTAAATGCGGAATAAAGCCTTCCCATATTCCCGAGCTGTCTTCTCTTACCAGTAAATTATGCGCTACCGGGTTCCATGCATTAAAATCACCCACCACACTTAATGCCGTTGCATTAGGTGCCCACACAGCAAAATAAAAACCTTCGGTATCCAGTACTTTAATACGGTGGCTGCCAAATTTTTTATACGCATTGTATAAAGTACCGTTTTGGTAATTGCGAATGTCTTCATCGGTAAACAATGAATAATTCCAAACTGTTTGGGTACTGTCAACAAAATATTGTTCTTCGTATTTAATTGCTTTATCCAATTTTTTTTTTGTTTTCTTTTTTGCCACTGATGATTGTGAAGTTGCCATTTATGGAAATGAGTTTATAATTGATGTTTACAAAACCGATTTTTGCTTTAACGTAAATTTAAGATTAGTTATTTAGGATTTGCTAATTAATAAATTTATTTTTAACTAAGATTTTAGTTACAGCCATCAAAAACAAAACCAAACCCCTGCTTATGCACAAACTTTCTGCAATGCTCATTAGCATGTTCTTCCTTTCCATATTATCTTTTAGCCAAAACATTACCGTAACAGGAAATTTAAAAGACACCACAGAAAAAAAGCCTGTAAAAAATGCTGTTGTTGCATTATTAACTGTAAAGGATTCTATATTGTACAAGTTTACCCGGTCTAACACCGATGGCGATTTTATATTGAAAGACGTAAAGCCCGGCAACTATATTTTAATGACCACCCATCCATTTTATGCAGATCTTTTAGATAATATAGAATTGAAAGATGCCGAAACAAAGCTGGGCAATGTGTCGGTTACCAGCAAAAGTAAACTGCTGCAGGAAGTAATTGTAAAAACCGGCAGTGCCATTAAAATAAAAGGTGACACCACTATTTATACAGCTGATAGCTTTAAAGTAAGTGCCAATGCAAACGTAGAAGAACTTTTAAAAAAATTACCCGGCATACAGGTAGATAAGAATGGTGAAATAAAAGCCATGGGGCAAAAAGTAGAAAAGGTTTTGGTAGATGGAGAAGAATTTTTTGGCGATGACCCGGGTATGGCCGTAAAAAATTTACGTGCCGATGCTGTTAAAGAAGTACAGGTATTTGATAAAAAAAGTGAGCAGGCAGAGTTTACAGGCATTGATGATGGCAACACAAAAAAAACCATCAACCTTAAATTAAAAGATGATAAAAAGCATGGTTACTTTGGAAAGATAGACGCAGCCGGAGGTTTACTGGATACACTTGATAACAGGCACAACACTAATTTATTATTCAGCACATTTAAAGGTAAAAGAAAATTAACCGCTTTTTTATTAAATGGGAATACCGGCCAGGATGGACTTAGCTGGCAGGACAATGAAAAATTTGGCGGTGAGAATGAAAATTTCAGTATGAATATGGATGATGATGGTAACGTAAATTTTAACTGGACGGGTGGCGGCAGCGATGATGAACCATATGTGAATACCGAGAATGGATTTATAAAGAACACTAATGCTGGCGTGCAATACAGTAATAAATGGAATGATAAACAAACCTTCAATTTTTCGCCTAAATATAATAACCAGATATATACCAATGCCAACGGCATGTTCAGGCAAACACAAATTGGCGGTACTGCATTAAATGAAAACACCAGCACTATTACAAATGTTAACCGGTACAATTTTAAAACCAATGCCACTTATGAAGTAAAACTTGATTCTAACAATACTATAAAATTTACAGGGCGGGCAAATTTTTACCACACCGAAAGCGAGGAATCACGCCATGGCACAACTTCAGGAACAACAGGTGTGCTGAAAAATCTTACCGATAGATATTTGCAAAGCACCAGCGACAAAGCCTCTTATTCCGGTAATATTTTGTTTAAGCATAAATTTAAAAAAGCACGCCGTACTGCCTCCTTAAATACCGACTGGAATCTTTTAAATAATGAAGGAGATAGTTATTTAAGATCTCACAATGAATTTTATGACAACGGCAGCCTTGACTCCACAAAGGATATCAACCAGTTTAAGCAATCGGATAAAACCACTCAAAATATTTCTGCCAATTTAATTTATACTGAGCCATTGAGTAAAAAATATTCGCTGGAAATATCACACCAGGTAAGTTTAAACAAAGGTGTTAATGATCAAATTACTTACGATTATTCTGCACTAACAGGCAAATTTGATAAACTAGTTGATACTTTATCGAACCAGTTTGAACAATCTATTACAGTTAACAGGCCTTCTGCAAGGATCAGTTTCAACGATAAAAAGATCAAATACAATTTTGGAAGCGGCTTTGCTTTTACGCATTTTAATTTACTGGATAAATCTTTCGGGAAAGATTATGAAAGGAATTATACCAACTTTTTCCCTTCTGCAAATTTTACTTACAATTATAAAAGCAACCACAGCCTTAGATTTAATTACAACGGTAACACCAGCCAGCCTTCTTTAAACCAATTACAACCGTTAAGAAACAACAACGATTTCTTTAACCAGTATGTGGGCAACCCCGATCTGAAACCATCTTTTACCAACAGTTTCAGGCTTTCACATAACAGTTATAATTTTTTAAAGGAAATGTCAACCTACCAGTCTGTTAATATCCGTATGGTACAAAATTCTATTTCTAATAGCAGGGTAACTGATACTATTACTGGTAAAACCACCACCAGGCCAGAAAATCTTAATGGCAATATATCAGTAAATTTTTATGGTGGCACCTGGTTTAAATTAAAAAAAATGAAATTGCAGGTTGGCTTTAATCCGAATGTAAGTTTTAATAAATATGCCAATCGTATTCAAAACAAAAAAAGTTTTTCCAATAATTTAAATACCGGCATAAGTGTTTACCTTTCTAAATCGAAAGATAAAAGCTATGACCTGAGTATTAATAATCAATTCTCTTATAACAGGAGTACCACTACACAAAACAGTACAGTAAAACAATTCAACACCAATAACCTTGGATTTTATGGTACTGTTTATTATAAGAAAACATGGTCTATCACTACTGACTACAGTTTCTTTGTACGCCAAAAAACTATTGACTTTCAGGATAACCTTACCAACCAATTGTGGAATGCAAGGTTGCAAAAAACTTTTAAGAAAGATGAATTTACTGTTTATGTATTGATAAGAGATATATTGAACCAAAACATTGGCATTAACAGAAGTTTTTACGAAAACACTTTAACAGAAGAAAGAAACGACCGGCTTAAAAGATATGCTATGATTGGCTTTACCTGGAATTTTAAAAACAAAGCTGCTACTGCAAAACAATAATTAAAACCATTACTCAAATTACAAAATATGAAAAGCATACTTTTTTTATTCAGCATACTTTTTTGTGCCACCATTAATGCACAACAATTTATTGACAAAGCTCTAATTGAATACGAGGTAAAAACCAGTATAAAAAAAACCATGAGCAATGATAGCTGGGCAGATATGCTGAAGGATAACATGAGTGAATTTAAAACAGCCTACTACCTGTACACTTTTGCCGATAACAAGAGTGTTTACAAATTTGATCGCTGGGATCCCAAAACAAAAATTCCGGCCTGGTATAAACAGGATGATGAGGAAAACATCTGGCACTTTGATTTTACCGCCGGTAAAATAAATGTTCAAAAACAAGTGCAGGGCACCAAGCTTAACGTGGCCGATACCATACCGGCAATGGAATGGAAAATAACCAACGACAACCGGGAAATTGCCGGTTTTAATTGCCGTAAAGCGGTTGCAAAAATTATGGACAGTGTATATGTATTTGCTTTTTATACCGACGAGATAACTATTCCTGGCGGACCATGTTCCATCAGTGGTTTACCGGGTACTATTTTAGGCATGACGATACCAAGATTATACACTTCTTATATTGCTACAAAAG
>NZ_JANPCM010000052.1:0-10261 GCF_031430955.1 Ferruginibacter sp. | reverse complement strand
CTAACTTCCACACCAGCCATGGCGTATTCTTTATCCATAAAGCATCTGGTATCGCTGGTGTGGAAGTTAGAGAAGATATTTCGGGTTGCGATGTGCTGATGGGTATTAAAGAAGTACCGGTAGAGCAACTGATACCCGGCAAAACTTATTTGCTTTTTTCTCATACCAAAAAAGAACAAGAGCACAATAGAAAATTATTTCAGGCCATTATAAAAAACAATAGTACACTGATAGATTACGAATGCTTAACGCATGAAGATGGCCAGCGAATTTTAGGCTTCGGTTTTTTTGCCGGTATTGTTGGTGCACACAATGGTATGATGGCTTACGGAAAAAGAACAGGGTTATTTAATTTAAACAGGGTATATCAGCAAAAAGATTATCGTAATTTAATCCACACTTATTTTGGATTAAAATTACCTAAACTAAAAATTGCTGTAACCGGCAGTGGCCGTGTGGCACATGGCGTTTTAGAAGTGATGAATTTAATGGGCATACATGAAGTAGAACCTTTTGAATATTTGCACAAGCAATTTGATTACCCGGTATATGTAGATTTAAAGGGCCGTGATTTATACGAACGTAAAGATGATGGTACTTACAACCGTGATGATTTTCATTTACACCCCGAAAAATATAAATGTTCTTTCAGCCCGTTTGCAAAACAAACCGATATTTTAATGAATGGTATTTACTGGGATAAAAATATTCTACCACTTTTTTCTGTAGAAGAATTTCAATCGGATGAATTCAGCATAAAAACTATTGCAGATATTACCAACGATTACCACGGTTCTATTGCCATAAATATTGGCGACAGTACAATTGAAGATCCCATTTACGGGGTTGATAAAAAAACACTTTTAAAAACTGCAGCTTATCAAAACGGTTCGGTAGATATTATGGCTGTGGGAAATTTACCTAATGAGTTGCCGAGGGATGCATCAAGGTATTTTGGTGAGCAGTTAATAAAATTTGTACTGGAAGATTTGGTTAAAGGCAGTTCATCAACTATTGAAAGGGCAACCATGGTTAAGCAGGGTGTATTAACAGAGCTGTATGAGTATTTGAGAGAGTATGCATCAGGGAATTAGGAATTGGTAATTTGGAATTAGGTTCGCAACCCCGATCCCATTTTTTTCGTATTGGTGTCAAGTTATTTTTTCCAGCTTTCAATAAAACCCTTTACCATAGCCCCATTTGGGGCGAAATATCAGTAGAAATAATTTCATTTTTTATTTTTACAAAGCCCCATCGGGGCGGTATGTTTTTTTTCGCAACCCCTTTGTTTCAATATGCCGTCCGCCAGCTGGCGGAGCTTTGCAACCAATAACTATCTAATTGCTACTGATATATCGCCTCTACGAGGCTTTTTAACTTGACGCCAATGCGATTTTCTTTCGGGACGGCGGTTGATAAAGAGGATAAAAATTTCTTTCCAATTTTTGCTAATTTACAAATGCAAATAGTAATCTTTCAACAATTCAATAAATTTTGTAGAATAATTTCCTTCTTCATTTTTTATAATTATTTCTTCTTGAATTGTTTCCAATTTTTTTGTTGAAAAAATAAGTATTGATCTGAAATGATTATGCTTGGGCGTTTGCTTTATCAATATTTTTTTGATGAGATTAAAATTTATTTTTGCAGCTTCGGCTTCAAAATAATTACTGCGGCGAAAGGGTAGCAATACAGAAAAAAAACCAGCAGGCGATAAATTTTCAGTAACAAAATTTAGTAATTCCGTAAAAGTTAATGAGGTATCATGCTTTGCAAAATTTTTCTTTTCATCTCCCGATTTTAAATCAGCTTCAAAAAATGGCGGGTTGCTGATAATGCAATCGTATTTTTTATTGGTTTGAAATTGCAGAATATCGGAATTGTAAATTGCAATCTTTTCTCTCCATGGCGATTGTTCAATATTTTGTTTTCCCTGTGTAAAAGCTGCTGCATCAATTTCTACCGCATCAATTGTTGCGGATGTTTTTTGCGCCAGCATTAAAGTTAGTAAACCTGTACCGGTACCAATATCTAAAATATTTTTTACAGGCAACTGCTGAATTTCATTTGCAATATATGCACCAAACAAACAGGCATCGGTGCAAACTTTCATGGCACATTTATCCTGGTGGATGGTGAATTGTTTAAATTTAAAATAGTTGTTGGGCACGGATTACACAGTTTTATTTTGCCACTGATTACACGGATTTACACGGATTAAATGCAATTGAAAAAAAAATAAGGTATTCATTTTGTGAATTTTTATCCGTGAAAATTTATGTAATCCGTGGCTACCCCCATTCCGCTTTAGCAGTAGGACTAACACTTAAATCCGTAAAATCTTTTTCTAAAAATTTATAATAACCTGTTATGGCAATCATCGCTGCATTATCAGTGCAGTATTCAAATGCAGGTATAAAAGTTTGCCAGTTCATTTTTTGTCCCAGTTCCGTAAAAGCTTTTCTTAAGCCGCTGTTAGCACTAACGCCACCGGCCAAACAAATATTAGTAACACCGGTTTCAGTTGCCGCTTTCTTTAATTTATTTAGTAAGATACTTACTATCCTGTTTTGTACGGATGCACAAATATCATTCAGGTTTTCGCTGATGAATTTTTTCTGCATTGCTGCATCGGGTAAAAATTCTTCTTTATAAACATTGCTGGCGCCGGCATTTTTTAAAAAATAAAGTATAGAAGTTTTTAAGCCGCTGAAACTAAAATTTAACCCAGGTATTTGTGGCTCGGGAAATTTATATCGTTCTCCATTTCCTGTGGCGGCATATTTATCAATTAACGGTCCGCCGGGGTAGGGAAGGCCTAAAAGTTTTGCGGTTTTATCAAAGGCTTCGCCTGCTGCATCATCAATAGTTTCGCCAATTACTTTTAGTTTAGAGGGAGATTCACACAATACAATTTGTGTATGCCCGCCGCTGACGGTTAAACATAAAAAAGGGAAGGCCGGTTTTTTTTCTGCAATTAAATTGGCCAGTACATGTGCCTGCATGTGATGCACTGCAATTAATGGTTTATCTAAAGCCAGTGCTAATGATTTTGCAAACTGTGCACCTACCAGTAAAGAACCAATTAAACCCGGTGCCTGTGTAAATGCAATGGCATCTATAGTTGGCAGTTGACAGTTGGCAGTTGCCAGTGCAGCATCTACAACGGGTACAATATTTTGCAGGTGTGCCCTGCTGGCCAGCTCGGGTACAACGCCGCCATATTTTTCATGCACCGATTGGTTAGCAATATGATTGGATAAAATTTTTCCATCAACACACACCGATGCCGATGTATCATCGCAACTGGATTCGATAGCTAAAATGGTAATGTGGCCCCCATCCCCTCCCGAAACAATCGGGATAAATTCCGGGGAGTTATCCGAAATGTTTAACATAAAATCATCAATAAAAAATTCAGTAAAGTTCAGCAAAGGTATGCCGTACAAGAGTGCAACGCAACGATGATGCCATGAAAAATAAATGCTGGGAGCAAAAAAATAGTAAAATATAATCATCTCATTCATCTTCTCCATACTCAAGTTCTCCGCCGCGGCGGAGCGGAGGGGGGTTCCCTAACTCCTTATCGCCACCACCGGATCCATTTTTGCGGCTCTCCGTGCAGGTATGATGCCTGCTAAAATGCCTACCACAATACAAATGATAACTGTGGTAACAAGCATGGGTACAGAAATATATACTGGAAATTTTAATGGCCCCGAAAGTATTAAAGTAAGAATGTAAACAAAGAATAAACCAAAGGCGCCGCCAATTATACAAAGCAATGCTGCTTCCATTAAAAATTCAAATAAAATGCTGGCTTTTTTTGCACCAATTGCTTTTTTTAATCCAATTACCGAAGTGCGTTCTTTAACCGTTACAAACATAATGTTAGCAATACCAAACATGCCCACAATTAAACTGATGCCGCCAATTACTGCACCCACCACATTCAGCATTACAAAAGATTCGGATATGGCTTTGCTGAATGCTTCCACACTGTTTAAAGAAAAATTATCTTCCTGCTTTGGTGCAATCCTTCTTATCTGCCGCATTATTCCTGTCAGCTCATTTATTAAAGCGGTTGGAGTTACACCTTCTTTTCCTTTTGCAATTAATACCGGGTTGCTCCATTCTACAGGAAAAATTTGTTTGCAATATTTATACGGCAGCATAATGCAGTTATCGTAATCCCAGCCAATAAAATTTTTACCTTCTTTTCTTATTACGCCAACAACAGTGGTCTTTCTTCCTTTTACATCAATTTGTTTTCCTAATGCCCTTTCGGTATTGCCAAATAAAGCTTCGGCATTGGCAAAGCCAATTAAACAAACATTGCTGCCCGAATTAAATTCGCTGTTGGAAAAAAAACGGCCGTACTCAAAATTTATCGGTTGCACCGTCATTTGTGCTTCGGTTATTCCGTAAACACTGGAGTTACTGATTACATCGTCTTTATACTCAATGCTGCCGCCGGTGCGTAACAGCATCGAAATATCATCTAACAAAGCCGAACGTTGTTTAATCATATCCGCTTCCTCAATTTTCATATTGGGCCTGGCCCTGTATTTCCATTGCGGCCTGTCGGGGCCGCCACTGTATTCCCATTTGTCAATATAAATGGTATTGGTGCCCAGGCTTTTTACTTCGTTCTGGATATTTCTTTCTAAACTGTTAACCGTTGCCAGCACGCCAATAATGCAAAATATACCAAATGCAACACCAGTAAGGCTTAGCGCCGTACGCAGTTTATTAACTTTTAATTCCTGCAAGGTTAGCCGCAGCGAATTGGCCATTATGTTGAGCGATTTACTCATGTATCAAAAGTACGTGATGAAAATGAATTGAAATGGGGAAATGTATGAACGGGAGACCCCGTTTCCGATGCGGCGGAGAACTTAGTTCGGCTCATTATTATTAAAACGATAACATACTAAATTTACTATCCTCTATTTTTTGTGACAAGCATAAGGAATTCTATCAGGCATTGTTGCGTCGCATCCCGATTTTTATCGGGATACCGCATACCATTGGGCAGCTTTTACCTAAGCATACTAGCAGTATTCATTGCAGACAGTTTTTTACTTTTCAAACCTTACCTTTGCCGCCAATAAAAATGGATTTCTGCGCTATCTGCGAAATCTGCGGGCAAATCATGAAATACATCAACGAAATAAACAAACGCAAAACATTCGCTATCATCTCTCACCCCGATGCCGGTAAAACTACCTTAACAGAAAAGTTTTTGTTATTTGGCGGCGCCATACAAACTGCCGGTGCAGTAAAAAGTAACAAAATAAAAAAACATGCTACCAGCGATTTTATGGAAATAGAAAAGCAGCGTGGTATTAGTGTGGCTACAAGTGTAATGACCTTTGAGTACGATGGTCATTTAATTAATTTATTGGATACCCCGGGCCATAAAGATTTTGCCGAAGATACTTACCGCACTTTAACCGCAGTGGATAGCGTAGTGCTGGTAATTGACAGTGTTAATGGTGTGGAAGCACAAACAAGAAGATTGATGGAAGTAATTGCCATGCGTAACACCCCGGTTTTTGTTTTTATAAATAAAATTGACTGGGATGGTAAAAACCGTTTTGATCTTTTAGAAGAAATAGAAAATGAATTAAAAATTAATTTGCACCCCATGACGGTGCCCATCAACAGCGGGAAAGATTTTAAAGGGGTTTACGATCTGCATAAAAAAAGTCTAATATTATTTGCAGCTGGTACAAAAGCCAATGATGAAGATGTGGTAGAAATAAAAGATTTGAACGATACCATTTTAGATGCAAAAATTGGAGACAGAGATGCCACCACTTTACGTGAAGATGTAGAATTAATTGATGGTGTGTATGGCGAATTAAATGATGCCGATTATTTATCGGGCAAAACGGCACCCGTATTTTTTGGCAGCGCCGTAAATAATTTTGGTGTAAAAGAAATGCTGGATACTTTTATCCGCATTGCGCCAACGCCAAGGCCACGCCATACTACAACAAGAGATATTAAACCAGAAGAAGATAAATTCAGCGGATTTATTTTTAAGATACATGCCAACCTCGATCCAAAGCACAGAGACAGGATTGCATTTTTAAGAGTGTGCAGCGGCAGATTTGAGCGTAACACGTATTATCATCATGTGCGTATGGACAGGGATTTTCGTTTCAACAATCCGTACAGTTTTTTGGCCCGCCAAAAAGAAGTGATTGAAGATGCTTACCCCGGCGACGTGGTGGGTTTATTTGATACCGGCAATTTTAAAATTGGCGATACCATGACGGAAGGAGAAGATTTTTATTTCACCGGCATACCCAGTTTTAGCCCGGAGATATTTAAAGAAGTAGTGAACAAAGATCCGATGAAAACAAAACAATTAGAAAAGGGCTTGATACAATTAACCGATGAAGGCGTGGCACAATTGTTTACGCAGTTTGGCGGCAATAAAAAAATTATTGGTTGCGTGGGTGAGTTACAGTTTGAAGTAATACAATACCGTTTATTGCAGGAGTATGGTGCGTCGGTACAAATGAACAGCCTGCCATTTTTTAAAGCCTGCTGGCTTACCAGTAAAGACCCTAAAAAGTTAGAAGATTTTATTCGCTACAAACAAGCCAATATTGCTGCAGATAAAGATGGCCACATTGTTTACTTAGCACAAAGCGAATGGTTTTTAAATACCGAAAGACAAAATAACCCCGATATTGAATTTCATTTTACGAGTGAGATACATAAATAGTTTGTAAATGATTGAACTAAAATTATTAAGTTTACAACATGTATAAATTGGATAAGTCATATTGTAAAGCACAATCTTTTGCAGAAGCAGAGAAAGATAATTTATTTTTAAAGACCGACTCACTTTCTGAAAGATTAAACCAGGCTTGGTATTTAACTGCAACTATTTATGGGATGGACCCGCTTAATCCGGCAAAAATGCAAAAGCATTTGTCAACACTGCGTAAACACAGTAAGTAATGCCCAATATTTTTAATGCTGATTTCAGAGAATTTATTGCTGCACTCAATAACAATAAAGTTGAATACCTGCTTGTTGGTGGATATGCAGTGATATTGCATGGTTACAGAAGAACAACCGGCGACCTTGATATTTGGGTGAATACCACAGAAGAAAATTACGAAAAATTACTAAAAGCTTATAGAGCATTCGGTTTGCCTGCAACTGATATTACTCCCGATAATTTTTTGCATAATGATAATATTGAAGTGTTTACTTATGGTGTTCCGCCCGTTTGTATTGAAATAATGAAAGTAGTAAAAGGCTGTAAATTTTCTGATGCATATAAAATGTGTGAAGTGTTTAATGAAAATGGATTAGTCATTCGGTTTCTTCATTTGAATACTTTGATACAGGCTAAAAAAGCTGCCGGACGGTATAAAGATTTAGATGATATTGAAAAACTATTTGGATTATAATTATAGTTGCTTAAAAATAAACCGTACCATTCCATTACTGATTTTACTGCTGCTGATGCTAATTTCATAACGTTTACCTCCATCATAAACAATCATTAATGCGGTGTTAGGCGGTATGCTGCCCAGGTTTTCGGCGTACATGATTAATTCATTGCTTCCACCACTTTTATTTACAGGCAGCATAAATGTTTTAGGCTTATCGGTTAAAAACAAATGCGTAGCCATTACTTTATTGTTATAAACAATGGTAACAGAGTCGCCGTCAATTTCGGCATTATCATAAAAAGTTACGGCAACAGAATCACTGGTTACTGCAATTTCTTTTAAAAGATTATTTTCTCTTTTTTCTGGAAGTAAAGCAGTGGTGTTGGTTTGTTTACCAGTATCAGTATTTATGGTAACAATATTTTCTGGTGCTGATAAAGCAGGAGCTGCAATTACAATTGTTTGCTGCGCTGTATCGCTGCAGCCATTTTTGTTTTGAGCAATAAGCATTACTTCATAACTGCCCGGTTGCTTATAAGTATGAGATATCTTTTTTTCTTTATCAGAAATTGCTCCATCTCCAAAAAGCCATTTGTATTGTAGTTTTTGTTTGTTGATAATGTTAAAGTTGAAAGTATTTTTTTCTTTTTCGTTTTCATAAGTAAATGCTGCTGTTGGCTTGGTAACAGTAAAAGTTTTTTCTATAGTAATTTCTTTTCCGTTGGTGCCTGCAGCAATTAGTTTTACCTTATAGCTGCCTTCATTTTTGTAAGTATGAAAAAATGATTCTTTAGTTGCAGTACTCTTATCCCCTAAATCCCATTTGTAAGATTTAATATTTTCGTTGCTGGTAATTTTAAATTGTACTTTATTACAGTTGGTAATGAAGTAGGTGAAATCGGCGGAAGGGTTGGTGGCAGGAGTTTTTTTATCACACAATGAAAGTATTTCCACTTCCGATAAAACCCGGTTATAAATACGAACTTCATCCATTTTTCCTTTAAACCAATCTCCAAAAGCTCCACCTTTTTTTCCAAAAGTTATTCTTGAATAACCATCCTGAAGTATATATTTAGTTTTGGATAAGTCTTGCTTTTCTAAAATACAATTGATATAAAGTTTCCAAATACCATTATTATAAGTTGAAGTTATGTTATACCATGTTTCACTTTTTGACAAAGTTGAACTGCTTTGTAAAACATGTGTATCAGCATATCCCGACATTCCTTTTTTATTAATCAAGTATATTCCATAATTCCATTGGGCAAGTGTATGATTATCTGCAAATGGAGACTTAACAACTAATGCTTCTGCTACTGATTTAAAACTTTGCTCTGGCATTATCCATGCTGAAATAGTGAAAGAGTCGGTTGACCCAAAGTTATAAAGACTGGAAAATGGCAATTGAATGTACGAAGAACCATTAAAATAATAGGCGGCATTTTGCTCACCATTTCTGTCTGTTGTTAAAACAGTCTTTGTAATTTTTCCATTAATACCATTACCGCTTTCGTCATTTGCATTGCCAGAAAAAGGATAAAAGGCAATAAGTCCTTTGTCGAGATTTATTTGAGAAAATAAAGTATTTATAACTGCTAAAAATGATAACGTCGCTATTATTTTTCTCATAAAATTTATCTTATCAAAATTACGTTTCCTTTTTTCTCTACAGTACCACATGCCGTTTTTGCTTTTATGTAATACACATAATTGCCCAATTCCGGTTTTTTGCTTTTGTATAAACCATCCCAGCATTTATTGGGGTCGTTGGTGTAAAATACTTTTTCGCCATAGCGGTTGTAAATAAAAAATTCTAACTGTTCAATAATGCCCCAGTATTTTATTCCAAAGCAATCATTTTTACCATCGCCATTAGGGGTAAAACTGTTAGGCATAAAATAGCCACTGGCACCTGTTTTTGTAACAGCAACAGTTAAAGTATCAGAATCTGAACAGCCAAATGAGTTACTACCAGTAACTATATATTGTGTGGTTGAAGTTGGTTTGGCCACAGGATTATAAATACTGTTACTGCTTAATCCTGTTGCAGGGCTCCAGGTATATTGTAATGCACCGCTTGCCAGTAAATTAGCAAATTCTATGGAGCAATCTATGTCGTTTGATTTAGATGCAGTAATCACCGGTACAGGATTTACAGTTACTGTGGTAAAAAGTGTTGCTGAAACATTGCAGTTGCTTTCTGTAATAGTTACCGAATAATTTGTTGTAGTACCAGTGATTGCTGTTGGGTTAGCAATTGCAGCATTGCTCACTAAATTTGCCGGGTTCCATAAATAGCTATCGCCTCCGGCTGCACTAAGTTGTACTGCTGTACCAATGCAGGTTGATTTGGATGGTGAAACTGTAAATACGGGTGCAGGCCTTAAAGTAATTTTTACCGAATCGGTATTGCTGCAGGCGTTTACATTATTATTGGTAACGGTAACAATGTATTTTGTTACTGGTGCAGTTGGTGTAGCTACCGGGTTGGCAATATTTGCATTGTTTAATGTGGCTGCCGGCGACCAGGTATAACTGGTGCCACCGGATGCATTTAACTGAACAGAAGAATTTTTACAAATAGTAGTATCCGCAGTTTTTGTAATTAAAGGTTTGGGTAAAACAGTAATGTCAATAAAATCTGAAGCTGTACAACCATTTATGGTGGTGCCATTAACGGTATACCGTGTATTGGTTTGTGGTAGAGCAACCGGGTTTGCAATATTGGGGTTAGATAACCCAGTTGCCGGTGTCCAAACATAAGTTGAAGCACCTGTTGCATTTAACTGAACAGGTATTCCTGCACAAACACTAACATCTGCAATGGTGTTTACTAC
>NZ_JANPCM010000051.1:0-4762 GCF_031430955.1 Ferruginibacter sp. | reverse complement strand
AAAACAAAAGCCGTATTAAAATTACCCAAAGGAGAATTTTATCAACGAGTGGAAACAGCAAGAGGAGAATTTGGTGTCTATATTGTTAGTGACGGCGGCACCACACCTTACAGAATTAAATTTCGTTCACCGGGATTTTCTAATCTTTCTGCATTAGATCATATGGCAAGAGGAAGTAAGCTGGGTGATTTGGTAGCGATGATGGGTACACTGGATTTGGTGATACCGGATATAGATCGGTAGCCCCTCTTATCCTTCCGCCAGTTGGCGGAGAGGGAAATGGAGTAGAAACCCCTATCCCATAAAGGGAGAAATGGAGAAGATGGTAGCAAGTTTCACCTCACCTATCCTCTCCTTTAGGAGAGGGAAGCGGAGAAGATAGTAGCGAAGATTATGCAGGAAAATAATGAAATAAAATAGCTCCGCAGGAGCTTAAGGTGGGTAGAAAAAGTAAAATGTTTTTCAACGTGCCGTAGGGAAGTCAGGTGCTTTTGCAAAACATAATTAAAGTTCAATAAAGATGTATGGCACAAGAGTGTCTCGCCTTAGGCCAGACCAATGAAGTAAAATAGAATTAATAAAGCACGGCTAAAAAAAATATTTTTTAATTAAAATTTCTACGATAAAAAGTGGAGACGTCAAATAACTCCCCTTTAGGGGATGGGGGAAAATGCTAAGCTTATCTAACATAACAAAATCAATTGATCAATGGTTGAACGAACAATTCAGCTCCACCTGGGCATTGGTGTTTGAAATGGTTATTGCAGGTGTGTGTGTGATAAGCCTGTTTGCTATTTTAGGATTGGTGTTGGTAATTATGGAAAGAAAAGTGAGTGCATGGATGCAAATAAGGTTAGGGCCAAACCGTGTGGGGCCAAAAGGTTTGTTACAATCGTTTGCGGATACACTAAAATTATTAACTAAAGAAGGATTGACACCCAACGGCGCTGATAAATTTTTATTTAACCTGGCGCCATTTATTGCTATGATAGTGGCCATGTTGTTAATGGCACCCATTGCATTTGCAAGTAATTTTCAATTGTGGGATTTAAATATTGGCGTGTTGTATGTATCGGCGGTGTCGTCTATTTCGGTAATCAGTATTTTAATGGCAGGCTGGGCAAGCAATAATAAATATTCGCTGATGGGTGCTATGCGTAGCGGAGCACAAATTGTAAGTTACGAATTGAGTGCAGGGCTTTCTATTTTATCCATTGTAGTTTTAACAGGCAGTTTAAATTTAAACCACATCATTCAATCGCAAGCCAATGGCTGGTGGTTATTTAAAGGACATATCCCTGTAATAATTGCTTTTGTTATTTTTTTAATCGCAGTAACGGCAGAGACTAACCGGGCACCTTTTGATCTGGCCGAAGCAGAAAGTGAATTAACAGCAGGCTTCCATACTGAATACAGCGGAATGAAGTTTGCCTTATTTTTTTTAGCGGAGTATGTGAACGTTTTTATTGTTTGTGCCATTGGTGCTACATTGTTTTTAGGAGGCTGGATGCCTTTTCATATTGGCAACTGGCAGGGCTTTAATCATGTGATGGATTATATTCCGTCAAGCATTTGGTTTATGGGCAAAACGTTTTTTTTAATTTTTGTCATTATGTGGTTCCGCTGGACTTTTCCGAGATTACGTATTGACCAGTTATTAAATTTAGAATGGAAATATTTGTTGCCAATTAGTATGTTTAATATTTTGTTGATAACAGTGATGGCGATATTGGGGTGGCATTTTTAACCCCCATCCCCTAAAGGGGGGAATGGAGGAGATGGTAGCGAAGATTGATGTATTATTAATCTAATAAAAATGAGAATAAAATTTATTCATAAAAAATAATCAATTCTCCTTTAGGGGATAGGAGTATGTTTATAAAAAACTACATAAAAGAAGTTTACGGTGCAGTAAAATCTATGCTGGTGGGTATGCGTCGTACGGGCTATTATTTTACCCATCATAAAGAAATTATAACCGAACAATATCCCGATAACAGGGATACATTGAATTTACCAGAACGTTTTAAAGGTGAAGTGGTAATGCCGCATGATGAAAAAAATGAACACCGCTGTACGGGTTGCCAGGCTTGTGAGCTGGCTTGTCCGAATGGAACTATAAAAGTGATTTTTAAAAATGAAGTCACGCCGGAAGGCAAAAAGAAAAAAGCAATTGACAAATTAGTGTATCATTTAGAATTGTGTACTATGTGTAACTTATGTGTGGTAGCTTGTCCGTCGGATGCGATTGTGATGGCGCAAACTTTTGAACACAGTGTTTTTGACAGGGCGGAGTTGACGAAAATTTTGAATAATCCCGGATCGAAGATTATGGATGGAGTAGAATAAAAGCCCATCCTATCCTTCCCATAGGGAAAAGAAAAGAAGAAGATTGAAATGAAGATAAACGAATACTATAAAGCTGAACAGAAATTTTATGTTGAAATGCTTAATTACTAATGTTTAAAAATTAACTTATGCCCGTACTCCCTCTCTACAGGAGAGGGAACGAGGGAGAGGCTTATGAGCGGATCTACAATTATATTTTATTTACTGGCAGCGCTTACTTTAGGCAGTGCATTGCTTGCCGTTACTACAAGGCAGATATTCCGTGCGGCTATTTATTTATTGTTTGCTTTAATTGGTATTGCAGGTTTTTACTTTTGGTTGCAATATGAATTTATTGCTGCGGTGCAAATTGTAGTGTACGTTGGTGGTATTGTTGTGCTCATCATCTTTTCTATTTTTTTAACACAGCAGGCTGGAGAAAAAATGCCGCAACAGAAATTGGGCAGGCAATTGTTTGCAGCATTGGCTGCTTTTTGCGGACTGGCATTGGTAATGGTGCAATTATATCAGCATAAATTTATTGGCACTACTGCAACTGCTGTTGAACCAAGTGTAGAAAATATTGGAAACCAAATGCTGGGCACCGATGTTGGTGGCTATGCATTACCTTTTGAATTAGTAAGTATTTTATTATTAGCAGCTTTAATTGGATCAATAGTTATTGCATTACGAACTAAAACTGAAACCAACTGATGCATCCCGGATTAAACGAAATATTATTCATCAGCACTGCACTATTTTTTATTGGTGCATACGGTTTTTTTACAAGAAGAAATTTGGTAACGATGCTGATGAGTATTGAATTAATATTGAACAGTGTTAACCTGAATTTTATTGCTTTCAATAAATATTTGTGGCCCAATAAAATGGATGGTTTATTTTTTACCATTTTTATTATTGCCATTGCTGCTGCTGAAGCTGCCGTTGCTATTGCGATAATAATAAATTTATACAGAAGCCATAGATCGATTGATGTGGAGGGTGCGGAGGAGATGAAGTATTAGGTGCACAGCCCTTCCTATTCTCCCCCAAGGGGAGGGAAATGGAGAAGATTGAAACGAAGATGAATGTAATTTATTAAAGTTGAAAAAAGATTTAGTGTTGAAATGCTTAATTACAAATCTTAATTAAAAACTAAAAGCCTGGCCTCCCTCTTTTTTGGAGAGGGAACGAGGGTGAGGTCATAATGCCAAACAATTTTTACATAGCACTTATTCCATTACTGCCACTGGCAGGTTTTTTATTGTTGGGATTATTTGGACGAAAATATTTTAAAAACACTTCGGGCATTATTGCAACGGCGTTTATGTTGGTGTCAACAGTTTTGGCAATTTATGTGGCTTATGAATATTTTTCAAATTACAGTGCAGGTAATTATCCAAGAGTAATTGCATTTAAATATACCTGGCTACAATTTTCTGAAAATTTGTCAATTGATATGGGAGTACTGTTAGATCCCATTTCAATGATGATGATTGTAGTGGTAACTTTTATTTCTTTGATGGTGCATATTTACAGTTTGGGGTACATGAAAGCTGATGAACGCTTTGCTACTTACTATGCATTTTTAGGATTGTTTACATTTTCTATGTTAGGTTTAGTGGTGGCTTCCAACATTTTTCAAATGTATATTTTTTGGGAACTGGTGGGCTTGTCTTCTTTTTTATTGATTGGTTATTATTATGATAAACCTGCTGCCGTTGCTGCCTGTAAAAAAGCATTTATTGTAACACGTTTTGCAGATGTGGGTTTTTTAATTGGCATTTTAATATTGTCTTTTTATTCAGGCACATTAGATTTTAATACTTTAATTGCAAACTTAACTTCCCCGGAATCCACGGTATTAAAAAATATTTTATCCGCATCTTTCCTTGGTATATCTGCATTAACCTGGGGATTAGTTTTAGTTTTTATTGGCGGCGCCGGTAAAAGTGCCATGTTCCCTTTACATATTTGGTTGCCCGATGCAATGGAAGGCCCCACTCCTGTTTCGGCCTTAATACATGCCGCAACAATGGTAGTGGCGGGAGTTTTTTTAGTAGCAAGATTATTTCCTGTGTTTGCAATTGCTGCTCCGGGTGCATTAGAGATTGTTGGTTATGCAGGTGCATTCTCTGCATTGTTTGCAGCCATTATTGCCTGCACACAAACTGATATAAAAAGAGTACTGGCTTATTCCACCATGAGCCAGATTGGTTATATGATGTTTGCATTAGGTGTTTCAAAATATGGTGGCGAAGATGGATTGGGGTACACCGCATCCATGTTTCATTTGTTTACACACGCCATGTTTAAAGCGTTATTATTTTTAGGGGCCGGAGCAGTTATACATTATGTACACAGCAACGAAATGAAAGACATGGGTGGCTTGCGAAAATATTTACCCATTACCCATATCACTTTTTTAATTGCC